>JAJDAM010000443.1 GCA_029261905.1 Deltaproteobacteria bacterium | reverse complement strand
CCGGCGGGCCGAGAAGGTCGGGTTCGCCTTCCACGGGCTGCCCGTCGTACGTGATGTAGACACGCTTCGGAAAGACCACAACCACGTCTTCGCGCGCATCGCTCGGTAGGGCCGCGGGCTGGTGATTCGGCTTTTGATTCGACTCATTTTTCGGCTCTTCATCAGGGAAGGGTGGGTACATCTCCAAGCAGCGCTCGAGATACGTGGGAGCCATCAAATCGTCGTGGGCCATCCACTTGAAATACTTACCACGAGCGTGTTCGAACGCGAGATTGAAGTTGCCGGCCGCGCCGATGTTGGACTCGTTTCGGGAATAGCGGATTCTCGAATCCCGAGCGGCGAACCCGTCACAGATGGCTTCCGTTCCGTCGGTGGAAGCGTTGTCACAGATGATCAGTTCGAAATCCCGAAAGGTCTGCGCAAGCACAGACTCGATAGCCTCGGCCAGATGGGCTTCGGCATTGAAGATCGGCATCCCGATCGAAACTATCGGGTGTTCGTCGTCGACCATGGGTGCTCGAGCACGCGACCCGTCAGGGGCCGCCTTGCGAGGAGTAGTGTTCGACCAGACGAGTCAGGCCATCTCGCAGCGGGACCAGCTCACGACCCAGCAACGCGCGCATCTTGTGGATGTCCGGGAGGCGCCGCGTCATGTCCCCATCTTCGAGAGCCGGCAGGTGCACGATCTGCGATTTCGATTGGGTGACGTCGATGATCATCTGTGCGAGTTCGAGCACCGTGTAGTTCTCGTCGCTGCCGATATTGATCGTCTCGTTGATGCCCTGCCTGCCTTCCAGGGTCGCGAGGCAGGCATCGATGTTGTCGTCGACGAAGCAGAACGTCCGGGTCTGACTGCCGTCGCCGTAAATCGTGATGTCGTCTCCACGCAACGCCATCTGCAAAAAGCGCGGTACGACGAAATCCTCGCTCTGGTTGGGTCCATAAGTGTTGAAGAAACGGAAGACCGTGTAGTCCAGGCCGTATTCGTGCTGGTACGAGCGCAGGTAGGCTTCGGCCACGTTCTTGACGATCGCGTACGGAAGCCGCGAGTTGAGAGGCGTCGTCTCCTCGTTTTGTGGAATCTCGAACGGCTCACCGTAGACCTCGGAAGAGGACGAAAAGAAAAACCTCCGAACCCCGGTGTTCTTGGAGAGATTCAGAAGATTCTCGATACCTCGGATATCTCGGAGCACCAGCAATGGGTTGGCGAGAGTGCGCTGGACGCCGACGACCGCCGCATAGTGAAAGACGAACTCGAACGGATGGCGATAGAAGATGGCCGCGATGTCGTCGTAGTTGTTGGCATCGCATTTGATGAATTTCACGTTCGGTTCGTCGGGGATCTTCGACAGATCGCCGGTGCTGAGGTTGTCGGCAACGACGACAATATTGCCGTCGTTTGCCGCGAGCCCAGCGACCAACGCGCTTCCGACGTTTCCCGCGCCGCCCGTTACCAGGATATGGGTCGTCATTGGCCGATTTTTCTCATCCCCGATTGATCTCGCAGGCAGTTGCCAGCGCGGGCTGGAAGGTTATCAAACCCATCTCCTGCCGATCGCTCTGAGCACGCGTTTGATGGGGGTGGAACGAACATGAGCGCCGACCGCACGCGTCGAATCAACGCATTGCTGGCCTGGGATACTCTGTAGCCGTGTCGGTCAGACGGACGACAGTCTTCAGCCCCGGAGCCAGACTACGAGCCGTACTCCGAGAGAGAGTCGCTTGATGCCCGAATTGCGACAGGATCCGATTCTTGGCCATTGGGTGATCATCTCCGAGCAGCGTGGACGGCGACCCGGCTCGGCGACGATCGAGCGGCAAGCCACCACCGAGGCCGAATGTGCCTTCTGTCCGGGCAACGAGCGAGAAACCCTGCCGGAGATCTCCGCCCTGCGCGCGCCGGGCACAGCCCCGGATTCACCGGGGTGGCGTGTGAGGGTCGTTCCCAACAAGTTTCCCGCCCTGAGCCCTGCGTCAGATGGAGGGGAGGTCGAGCAAGACGCGCAGCAGGACTTGTTTCCGAGCCGGCCCGGTCACGGCCACCACGAGGTGATCATCGAGGGAGAAGCTCATACCCGCAGCGTGACGGAGTTCGCGAATGATCGAATGGAAGAGCTGGTCTGCGTCTATCGCGATCGATTCCGAGCCTTGGAGCAGATGCCTGGCACACGAAGTGCGACGCTGATCAAGAACGTCGGCGCAGCCGCCGGGATGTCGATCTCTCACAGCCACAGCCAACTGATCGCCACACCGATGCTGTCACCGGTTCTCGAGGCGGAGTTGGCCGCAGCGCAGAACTGGGCACGAGCCCACGACGGGAGCTGCATCTGGTGCGACATCATTCGAACAGAACGGCAGCGCGGCGTGAGAGTCGTCGAGGTGCGAGAAAACCTCGTCGCGTTGTGCCCGTGGGCATCCCGCTTTCCGTTCGAAACCTGGATTCTTCCCGTCGCGCACGAGGCCCATTTCGGCCGGACGTGCGACGCGACGACCGGTGAATTCGCCACATTGCTTCTCGACGTGCTGCGTGCGATCGAAAGCCGCCTCACGAATCCGCCGTACAACTATGCGATCCACAGTGCGCCGTTCCCCGTCGAGCCAACGGGCCAGTATCACTGGCGCCTGGCGATTCTCCCGCGCGTGACGCGCGTGGCCGGTTACGAACAGGCATCCGGGGTCTACATCAACCACGTGACTCCCGAAGACGCCGCTGACCAACTCCGACGCAGCATGAGCCTTTCGGACGGCTCGAGCCAACAGCCTGACCCATCTTGGGACGGACGCCGTGAAGCGAGTACGACGGCTACCGACGCCGAGTAGGGAGTTGAAAATCCCTGTATTCTCCAGCGACTGCGCCGCGCATGATGGATTTCAGCGACAGCCAGGAACGACCGATGGGACGGCACACGCTCTTCTTCGTATGGAAACACGCTTTGATACCCTACCTGGGTTTCGCTGCTGCGAAGGAGAGAAGGAGAAAACGTGAAGGTGGGAATTCTCGCGGGCGGTTTCGGTACGCGACTGGCCGAAGAGACAGAAGTTCGACCCAAACCAATGGTCGAGATCGGCGCGATGCCGATTCTCTGGCACATCATGAAGCTCTACGACACGTACGGATACAAGGATTTCGTCGTGGCCCTGGGGTACAAGGGCGAGTACATCAAGCGTTACATGGTGGATTTTTCTTCCCTGAGCGGAAACCTCTCGGTCAATACGAAAGCGGGCACCGTGCGCTCCCAGGCCGGTGATCAGAGTCCTGACTGGCACCTGGATCTGATCGACACCGGAGGCAAGACCAATACCGGTGGCCGCATCAAGCGATTGCAGCCCTACATGGGAAACGAGACCTTCATGTTGACCTGGGGCGATGGCGTGTCGGATGTCAATCTCGACAAGCTTCTCGAATTTCACCGGGCGCATGGAAAACTCGTGACGCTCACCGCGGTCCGGCCGCCCGCACGCTTTGGTGCGCTCGAAATTTCGGATGGCCGCATCGAGCGATTCACCGAAAAACCCCAGATCGGTGAAGGTTGGATCAATGGCGCGTTCTTCGTCTGTGAGCCTGGCGTCTTCGACTACATCGAGGGCGACGCAACCCTGTTCGAGAAAGAACCCCTCGAGGCTTTGGCCAACGACGGGCAGTTGATGGCGTACCAACACACGGGTTTCTGGCAGTGCATGGACACACTGCGTGACAAGTACCTGTTGAACAGTCTCTGGGATTCCGGAAAGGCTCCCTGGAAGACTTGGAAGGATTGAAATGCGCGTTCTGGTCACCGGACACGACGGCTACATCGGTACGGTACTCGTCCCGTTCTTTCAGGCGGCGGGCCACGAAGTCGTCGGCCTCGACAGTGGACTGTTTTCGGAGTGCGTGTTCGGCGAACGCGAGCAGGCGCCCGAAACGATTCGCAAGGACATTCGCGACATCGAGGTAGCGGATCTCGATGGTTTCGACGCGGTCGTCCACCTGGCGGCGATCTCGAACGATCCATTGGGCGATCTCAATCCGCAATGCACCTTCGACATCAACCACCTGGCTTCGACCCGCCTGGCCGAGTTCGCCAAGGAAGCCGGAATCCAACGCTTTCTCTACTCCTCGTCCTGCAGCGTCTATGGCGCCTCGAGTCCTGACGACGTGCTGAGCGAAGAAGCCAGTTTCAACCCGGTTACACCCTATGGAATTTCCAAAGTGCGGGTCGAAGAAGACCTCAACAAGCTCGCGGACGACGATTTCAGCCCGACCTATTTTCGCAATGCGACCGCCTACGGAGTCTCGCCGCGATTGCGCGGCGATCTCGTGGTGAACAACCTGGTGGGCTGGGCGTACGCCAAGGGCGCCGTCTACATCAAGAGCGACGGCACGCCGTGGCGGCCGCTCGTTCATATCGAAGACATCTCTCGTGCGTTTCTGGCCGGGCTCGAAGCGCCGCGCGAGGCAGTCCACAACCAGGCGTTCAATGTCGGACGGACCGAAGAGAACTACCGAATTCGCGAGGTGGCGGATCTCGTCGAAGAGATCGTCGTGGACTCGAAGGTCACCTATGCCGAGGACGGCGGCCCGGACAAGCGCTGCTATCGGGTCGAGTGCTCGAAGATCGAAGAGATCTTGCCTGCGTACAAACCCGTCTGGACGGTGCGTCTCGGCGTCGAGGAACTCTATGCGGCCTACAAGTCGATCCATCTAAAGCAGGAGGACCTCGAAGGGACCCGTTACCTGAGGATCAAGCACATTTCGAAGCTGATGGACCGAGGCGATATCGACTCGGATCTGCGTTGGCTGCGCTGACCCGGTTCGCCTTCCCTTCGACACGAGAGAACGCGAAAGAAAACGAAAGCGTCACCAACCGCAGCAGAGGGTTTTGGGGGGAGTGGAAATACCGATGTTCGAAGTGATCAATGAATGTCGATCGTGCGGTAGCAACAATCTGGAGTTGGTGCTGGACCTCGGTATGCACCCACCGTCCGATGCGCTGTTGCGCGAGGAGCACCTGAAGCTCGAAGAACCCCGCTATCCGCTGACGGTTTCGTTCTGTTCCGATTGCAGTCTCTGCCAGATTCGCGAGAACGTCGCGGAAGACGAACTCTTCTGTAACGACTACCCGTATTACTCGTCGTTCATTCCGTCCCTGCTCCGACACTCGAAAGCGAACGTCGATGAACTGATCGAGATGCGTGGTCTCGGTCCCGACAGCTTCGTCGTCGAGCTGGCGAGCAATGACGGTTACCTGCTGCAGAACTACGTCGAACGGGGGATCCCCGTCCAGGGAATCGATCCAGCCGACGGTCCGGCCAACGCTGCCATCGAGCGGGGCGTGCCCACCCTCAACACGTTCTTCACGACCGAATTGGCGAGAGACCTGTCGAGCCAGGGTCGCAAAGCGGACGTCATTCACGGCAACAACGTCCTGGCTCACGTGCCGGACCTGAACGGCTTCGTCGAAGGTATCTCGATCCTGCTCAAGGATGAAGGAGTGGCGGTCATCGAGTGCCCGCATGTGCTCGAGCTGATCAAGTACTGCGAATTCGACACCATCTATCACGAACATCTCTGTTACTTCTCGGTGACGGCGCTTCGCCCGCTATTCGAACGCCACGGCCTGAAGCTCAACGACGTGCGCTCGCTGACGATCCACGGCGGATCTCTTCGACTCTACGTCAGCCGTGAACAGCACGAGAGCCAGTCCGTTCGAGACCTGGTCGCCAAGGAGGCCGCCGCCAACCTGGACACCCCGGACGGCTACCGCGAGTTCGGTTCGAGAGTCGAGACGCTGCGAGACGACCTGCTGAAGCTGTTGAAGA
>JAJDAM010000442.1 GCA_029261905.1 Deltaproteobacteria bacterium | reverse complement strand
CGACATAGAGTTCATCAACTTTCGGCCGAACCTTCTGGTCAAGGAAGTCGAGGCGTCGGTTGCGTTCTATCGCGACGTCATCGGGTTCGAAGTCCGAAATTCCACGGATGACGGCTCCTTTGCGTTGTTGGGGAAGGGCCTGGCCGAGGTCGCTCTGGTGCAGCAGGACGACCCGCCGGAAGAACAGGCTTATCTCTACGTTCGAGGTATCGAGGCGCTCAGCGAGCGTTGCAAGGATGCCGGGTGCGAAATCGTGCGGGATCTCGTCGAGCACCCCTGGGGACTCCGAGACTTCGTGGTTCGCGACCCCGATGGCCACATGATTGGAATCGGCGAGCGCGTCTAGCGATCGCTCGGGGCCGCCGACGGCGAGCGGAACACGTTTCAAAGAGGCCGCTGAGAAGGTGAGCCGCGAGCTTTGGGTTCTCGTGCATATGCTGGTGACGCGATTCGGTGTGATCATCCGGCATCGCCGTTCGGTGTGGCCGTTCGTTGTTGCCACCCGTCGTGTGAAGGGGAGATGAAGTGATACGAGATCTATCGGGCAAGGTCGCTGTGATCACCGGGGGCGGCAGCGGCATCGGGCGCGGAATCGCACTGACGTTCGCGCGCGAGGGGATGGTGGTTGCGGTTGCGGATATTCAATCCGATGCGGCGGCGGCTGTCGCAACCGAAATCAACGACGCCGGTGGCAGTGCATTCGCGGTGACCGCCGATGTGACGTCAGTGGACTCACTCGCTGCTGCCGCACAGGAAGTCGAGAACAGGTCCGGCGCCGTGAACTTGTTGTGCGCGAATGCGGGCGTACTGCGGATCGCATCGCTCGATCAGCACACGATCGAAGATTGGGAGTACACGTTGTCGGTCAACGTTCTTGGCGTCGTCAAGACCGTCCAGGCGTTTCTACCGCAATTGCGTCAGAACGCTCCCGACGCACACATCGTCAATACGGCTTCTCTCGGTGGTCTGGTCTCGGTCGAGGGTTTTCCGATCGGTGCGTATACGGCGTCGAAGTATGCTTGCGTAGGTTTTTCGGAAATGCTGCGCGGGGAACTGGCGCCGGAGGGCATCGGAGTGTCGGTGCTGTGCCCCGGGGTCGTGGAGTCGAAGCTGGCCCAGACCTCGAGCGAGAACCGACCGGCTTCCTTCGGCGAACATCGCGCTCCCGAGGCGGATGGCGCGCTGGCGGGCGCCGAACGGGCGACGATCACAGCGCCGCAGGCGATGCCCGCAGAAGACGTCGGCCCCATCGTCATTCGCGCGGTGAGAGAAAATCGCCTCCACGTGCTGACGCATCCACAATCTCGTCCGCTCGTCGCGCGTCGCTTCGAGGCGCTGATGGCCGATTTCGATTTCGCCGAGGCGGACGGCTAGCCAGCCAGGGACAACTACCCGTTCGGCCGGTCGTTGGGCGGTAGGCCCACGGGTCGGGTTTTTCGACTACCCGAAACGGCGATCACGCCGATGAGTGCGATCAATCCGATCGGCCCGAGTGTCGGAACCGCTTGCTGCGCGGCGGCAAACGCATCGACGATCCCGGCTCCCGAGTTGTGATCGAAACCGGCGGCCTCGATATCGAGAGCAGTCTCCGTCAACGCAGCGATGACTTCCGATTGGGTGATGCTGCGGGCCGCACCCGCTTGCAGCAACAGTGCGGCGATGGCCGCCGCGTGAGGTGCCGAAGCTGAAGTCCCGCAAAAATTGTTGAACCCGGGAGTCGAGGTGTCGACACAGCTGGCCGCCGTCAGGTCCGGCTTGTCGCGCAGCTGCCCGCCGAAGGCGGTGGGCGGATTGATCATGGGCGCGAAGAATGATCCGTCTGCGGCAAAGAAAACCCGGCGGGGTCCATCGGAAGAAAACGTCTGAACCGATTCGTTTCCGTTGAAGGTGCCACCCGGGCCCTGCGCGTTGCTGGCTCGCACGGCGGCGATACTCAGCGCGCCTTGGGCTGCCGTGTGGCCGCTGATCTGCCCCCCCGTCGCGAATGCGAGTTCGCCACGAAACGTGGTGAGGTGCAGAAAGCGATCAATGCCCGAAGTCCGCACGATGACCAGATGGGAACCCAGATCATCGGCGCCTATCGAAGAGATCAGTTCGATCGGATCATCGTCGCCGTCCTGGATGTCGGTCGAGGATGCCTCGATCGTCGTTCCGTCGGGGCTGATCAGGTACAAGTCGTAGTCGTCGCCCGCCTCGCCTCGAGGCTCTCCCCATTGAAGCGAAAACACAAACGGTGAATCGTCCGTGATTTCGTTCATGATGCTTCCCATTCCATCGTAGTCGTGAGCCGGATCGCCGGTGAAACCGAGTGTGGCGCCCGAGAAGTGGAAGCCGCCCTCCCAGACGCCGGAGCTTCCTTTTTTCAGGCTTCCTTCGTTTCCGGCGGCGGCGAAATACAGCGCACCATCGGCGAACACCGTGTCGACGGCGTCCGCAACGTTGTCGTCCTGGAATACGGCCTCGGCGAAGTAGGCGACATCGTCGACGATGATGTCCGCACCCGCTGCGCGGAGCGCAAGGATGTTTGCCGCAAAGGAAGCCTGCCCATTGAACGCGGTGGCGAAGAAAAGGTCGGCACCGGGAGCGAGGTCGAAGACGATTTCGAGCATGGCGGTTCCCTCATCGCCGGATCCGGCCTGCCCGGGCAGCACGGTCACCGTCGGAGGCAGGTCACCGGTCGCCTGCCGCGCGGCGAGCGTATCGACGCCATCGGAAAGTACGCCGATTCCGAAGCCGGTCCCATCGACGCCAAAATGGGATCGGGCCAGGTCGGCTCGGTGCGCGACATCGCCTTCCGACGTGTCCACCTTGTGTGTCATGAAGCCGCCGGCCGGACGGATCGAGCGAATGGACGAGAGCTCGGCGAGCTGCTCGATTCGATCGAGCGGAACACGCGCGCGTACCGATTCCTGATCGGGAACCGCAACTACGATTCGACCGCCGAGTGCATCGATGCGATCGAGGACTGCGGCCGTCACCTGGGTATCGATGTCGACCAGCGTGGTGCCGTCTCGACCGACACTCACGCCCGTGCGCAACTCGCGCACCCGGGGCGTGATTCGAAGCCCTCGGCGTTGCTTGGATTCGTGCAGCAGGCGGGAGCTGATCTTCCGCTGCCGCGGGGTTCGACTTTGTTTCTCGGCGCGCAGGGATTCGATTTGTGCAACGGCCTCGGCCCCGATCGCGCGTGGCAAGCGCGGCTGCGCATTCGCAGCAGTCACCACTGCACTCCATCCGAGCACCGCCACCAATGCCAATCCAAAGCGCAGGGTTCGCAAGTGTTTCTCCAACGTTTTCTGATCGGGGCCGGACTCTGGGTCGGCCGCACCTGTCGATATTGATCGGCCCATCGAGGGGGTTCGGCGAGCCGTTTTGTGGACCCGAACACCGCGTTTGCCGGGATCGGTAGATCTCTCTTTTGGTTTTGCCGCTTTCGTCGTAGGGTTGCACATGCGCGCCGCGAAGTCGGCCGCAGTTGGAGCGAGTTTCGATGTCGACCCCCCCTGATCGCGCTTCGGACGCCACCGGTTCGAGTGCGGATTTCTGTGCGCGACGCGTCGTGATGCACGCAGACATGGACGCGTTCTATGCGGCCGTCGAGCAGCGCGATCACCCGGAATGGCGCGGGAAACCGGTGATCGTCGGCGGCACGAGTGCGCGCGGGGTCGTATCCGCAGCGAGCTACGAGGCGCGCGCATTTGGCGTGCACTCAGCGATGCCGGGCTACGAAGCGCGCCGCCTGTGCCCGGACGGGATTTTCGTGCGCGGCGACATGGCCCGATATTCCGCCGAATCGAAACGCATCTTCGAAATCTTCCGACGTTTTTCGCCGAAGGTGCAGGGGCTGTCGCTCGACGAGGCATTCCTGGACATGACCGGGACGCAACGGCTGATGGGAGAGCCCATCGAAGTTGCGCGGCAGCTGCGAGCAGAAGTCCGTGCGCAGACCCAGCTGGTGGTTTCGGTGGGAATCGCCCCGGTCAAGATGGTCGCGAAGATCGCGAGCGATTTGTGCAAGCCCGATGGTCTGCTGGAAGTACCTACGGGCGGGGTTCGCGAATTTCTCGATCCGCTGCCGGTCAGTCGGATCTGGGGTGTCGGGCCGGTGGCGCGTTCGCGCCTCAACGAACTGGGGTTCGAGCGGGTCGGCGACCTCGCGCGTTGCGAGCCGCGTCGATTGGAGAAACTGCTCGGCCCCTGGGGCGTCGATATCGGCCGTCTGGCCCGCGGCGTCGAGCGCAGCGAAGTAGAACCCTATCGCGAGCCGCGATCGTACAGCGAAGAGAATACGTTCGGCGGCGACGTGCTCGATCCGTCCACGCTGCGTTCGACGATCATCACCCACGCCGAGTCGGTTGCGCGACGGTTGCGGGCGGATCGGTATCGAGCGCGCACCGTGGTCCTGAAACTGAAGATGGCGCGCAGGACCCGCGCGGGAGCGCGCGGGTTCCCGATGATCTCCCGGCGTACGACACTTCCGGAAGCGACCGATGATGGCGATACGATTTCGAGAGCGGCGATCGCTCAGCTCGAACGCGCGAACCTCCGTGAGCCGGTCCGGCTCCTGGGAGTCGGCGTGACCAATATCGTCGCGGAATCGGCCGGCCAGCTTTCGCTGTTCGAACCGGCCGAGCGCGATGCGCGTCGCTCGCGACTGAACCAGGCGCTCGACGAGATTTCGCAGCGTTTCGGTACGAAGGCCCTCGTGCGTGGAACCCGCGAACACGCCGAAAGGGCCGGGCTCTCACACCAGATCAAACGCGGTGAGGACTGAGTTCGCTCCGACTCTGGCATCCGGGAGAATTGGTATGCTGCGCGGATGGAATCCTCGCTGCCCGTGCTGCGCTTTGCCAACAGGCTGACATCCAGCCGATTCCTCAATGCTTCTCGCCGTTGGCTGGGCACATCCCTCGTGATCTTCTCGATGTGGGTTGCTGGCCAAAGCCAGGCCATCGAGCCGTCGACTGCGCTGTTGCTGGTGACAACGACCAGCGTGCGGGACTCGGGATTGTTGGATGACCTGCTGCCGATCTTTCTGGAGCGCGAGGGTATCCACGTGCAGGTCATCGCGATCGGCAGCGGTGCCGCATTGCGGATGGGGGGTGCAGGCGATGCCGATGTGTTGCTGACCCATGCACCCGAAGGCGAACAGGCGCTCGTCGCGAGCGGGGCTCTGGTCAGCCGCAAGCCGTTCATGGAGAACCACTTCGTCATCGCCGGGCCCGGCAATGATCCGGCCGACGTTCGCGGTGCCGCTTCGCCGGCCGACGCAATCGCTCGGATTTCCGCAGCGTCCGCCCCATTCATCAGTCGCGGAGACGATTCGGGAACCCACCGACGCGAGGTCGCGCTGTTCGAGGAAGCGGGGCTCGACCCCGATTCGCGTTGGGAGAGATACTCGCGTACGGGCGCCGGGATGGGCATCACGTTGCAGGTCGCGGGTGAGCGCGAAGCCTACGTGCTGTCGGACATTGGCACTTTTCTCGCGTTCCGCGAACGCATCGGCCTGGAATCACTGTCGAGTCCGGCACCGAGCCTTCGCAATGTCTACTCCGTATTGCGCGTCGACCCGTCGAAACTCGATCCCGCACGTACGGCTGCCGCGGAGCGCTTCGAGGCTTTTCTGTTGGCGCCCGAAACGCAACAGCGGATCCAGAGCTTCGGTAGTGAACGGTTCGGCCGTCCGCTGTTCCATCCGCTGCTTCCGGCGTCGGAGCCCAGCTCGACTTCCGCTCCGCAGGCCGCTCCCGATGCCGCCCCCGACTCCGCCCCGAGATGACTCCGCTTTCCGCGCAGGTGCTCTTCGAAATCACTGCGCGCACGCTGTCGGTCTGTTTTGCGGCGCTGGCGATCTCGCTGGTGATCGGGCTTCCGATCGGGATCGCGGTTGGCCGCCGGCGCTTTGCCGGGCGGGGAGCTTTCGTCAGCGTGATCAACTCGGGGATGGGGGCGCCGCCTGTCGTGGTGGGGTTGATCGTCGCTCTGCTGTTGTGGCGCAGCGGTCCGCTCGGCGACTGGGGCTGGATGTACAGCATCTGGGCGATGGTGTTGGCGCAGATCGTGATCGCGTTGCCGCTGATCATCGGGATCACGCTGGCGGCGGTCGGTGCGCTGGACGAGGACTGGGAGTTGCAGGTCCAAACACTCGGCGTGCCGAGACGTTGGCGGCTCTGGTTGTTGCTGCGCCAGATCCGCCTGGGCTTGCTCGCCGCGGTGATCGCGGCGCTCGGTGGAATCCTGTCGGAAGTGGGCGCGGTGATGATGGTCGGCGGGAATCTCGAGGGCGAGACACGCGTTCTGACGACAGCGATCTTGATGTATACGCAGATGGGTGATTTTGGTTCGGCGCTCGGTCTCGCTGTCGTGTTGCTCGGGTTGATGCTGCTGCTGGCTGGCATGCTGACTGCGGTGCAGCAGAGTGGTCGATCGTGAGCGACACGACGGTGCTGTCGGCCCGAGATCTGCGTATCGAACGCCGCTCTCGCCGCGACAGCTTTACGCTCGAGGTCGGATCGCTCGATCTCCACGCGCGCGAAGTGCTGGTGATCCTGGGGCCCAACGGCGCCGGCAAGACCACGCTGATGCGTTCGCTGGCGGGGCTCGAGCGAACGGCGGCCGGCGCAGTGAAATCCGTCGCTGATGGTCCGGTGACGATGGTTTTTCAGCGTCCCGCATCGTTCGCGGGTTCGGTCGAACACAATGTGCGGGCGGCGCTGCTCGGAAAGAAGATTTCCACTGCCGATCTGAAACAGCGGATCTCGCTCGCGCTCGACCGGTTCGGGATCGGGCGTCTCGCAGAACAACGCGCCGCGACGCTCTCGGGCGGTGAACTGCGCCGCCTCGCACTCGCCCGCGCCTTCGTGTTGCGACCTGCCGTACTGCTTCTGGATGAACCGTTCGACAACCTCGATACGGAGGGACAGGCGACGCTGTCACGCGATCTGCGTCGTGCCATCTCGGACACCGGCGTTGCGGTCGCGATGGTGACACACGATCTGCGCCGTGCACTCCTGCTGGCCGATCGCATTGCGGTGTTGATCGCCGGTCGACTGGTTCAGGTCGACAAGCGTGACTCCGTGTTGGACCGACCTCTCACGCCCGAGGTTGCACGCGTGGTCGGGATGTCGAATCTCATCGAGGCCACCGTGTCCGATGAACGCCGAGGGGATCTC
>JAJDAM010000441.1 GCA_029261905.1 Deltaproteobacteria bacterium | reverse complement strand
GTTCAGCCCCTCTGGTGGATTCTGGTAGTCCACCAGGTGATAACCGCAGGACGCACCAATGGCCACGTACGCTACGAGTGCGCAAAGCGTCGCGCGGCTGGATCGGGCCCCATTCACAGCCCACTGATTACCATATCTCAGCACCCAGCGGCGGCTCTGTGCCTCCCAAGATCCAATCCGATCGCCAGCGTGGGGGTCGATCCTCGGCCGGCGCGATTCGGGTCGTTCGGAGGTGAATCCCCACTGCCCGAACCAACCCGATTCATCTCACGCGGGCTTCATCAGCCCCTTCACGACCGAGAGCACCAGGTTCGCCTGGATGGGCTTCGTGAGATATTCGTTCGCGCCCAGCGACAGCGCGCGCTCGCGGTCTTCGGTGGCGCCTTCGGTCGTGATCACCACGATGGGAATCGAACTGAGGTTCTCGTCACCCCGGATCAAGCTGATCAACTTGAGACCGTCCATCACGGGCATGTTGATGTCGATCAGCGCCAGATCGAAGTGATCGCTCGACACTTTCCGAAGACCGTCCATACCATCGTGGGCTTCGACGATCTCGACATCCTTCAGACGCCTCAGCGCGAACACGAGCAGCTGCCGCATCGTCGGACTGTCTTCCACTATCAGGATTCGTTGTCCCATCCTCAACCTCTCGCCGGGTTCATACCGCGGGCCAAAATCACTTCTCGGTTACTTCGTCAAAAGATCAATGAAACCCTGAATCGTGTTCAGCTTGCGCTCGGATTGCGAATACAGGCGAGCCGCAAACAGGGCCGTCGCCGCGTGTCCTCCGAGTACCGTGAACAACTCGTGATCCAACGCGGAAAACCCGTCCTTCTGCTGCAGCAAGCCGAAGATCGAAATCAGGCCGATCGGCCGATTCTGGACCACCAGCGGAATGCAGACGATTGGCCGATCGAGATTCGTTTCCTGCGTCGGATCCCAACAGGTCGGCTCGGCCGATTCCAGCGCCTGACCGAGAACCCCCTTGCCTTCGGCACAACTCGGAAACTCCTCTGGATCCGCCCCTTCGTGTGCAGCGACACCGAGTTCTCCGGAATTCCCATCGAGCAGGTAGACCGCGAAGATCTCGGCACCGACCAGATTGATGACGATCTCCACGATGATCTTGACGACTTCATCCAGATCCAGTGTCGAGTGCAGCTGATAACTGGCGACGTATAGATTCGCGAGGTTGTTGTTCTCTTCTTCGATCTCGAGATAGCGCTCCGCAAACTGCTGATTTTCCTCTTCGACCTGGTGCAGGCGAACGCGAACGGTCTCGTACTCCGCCTCGAGATGTTCGAGCCGCGAGGTCAGTTCGCCCCGATACTTCTCCCACTCTTCGGGTGAACGGGCAGCGGCGTTCTGTTCGTCTTCGAGACTGGCCAATGAGGTTCGCAGCCGCTGGTTTTCGACCAGCAGCTCCCGAGTGAAATCGGCTCCGCGTTTGAAGATTTGTAGGAACTCCTCACCTCGCGAAAAGAGTTCGTTGCGTTCGTCGCTCATAGCGGGCCCCTCATGGCTCGATTTCGCTCGTTTCGTCCATTTCCGATTGCCACCGCGATTTCGCCTAGCGGCAGAACCTGGTCGACCACTCCCGTTCGGATCGCCTGTTGCGGCATCCCGAATACCACCGCCGTCTCCTCCGATTCGGCGATCACGGTGCCACCGTTCTGGCTGACAGCGAGAACGCCGGCTCGACCGTCGTCTCCCATTCCCGTGAGAACCACCGCGAGCAATCCCGTTCCGACCTCCTTGGCGGCGGTCTCGAACAGGCGGTCGACCGAAGGTGTGTATTTGTCGTCGCTGCGACTCGCCACGATGCGTGTCACCGTCCGGCCTCCGGCCGTCTCGAGTTCCATGTGCTTGCCGCCCGGTGCGACGAGAATCGTTCCGGGCACGAGGGCTTCTCCACCTTTGGCCTCGGCTGCGTGCATCGGCGTAAGGCGGTCCATTCTGTCGGCGAATCCTCTGGTGAAGCCCGCTGGCATGTGCTGCGCGACCAGAAACGCGCAGTTCGGTGCTTCGGAGTACGCGCCAAAAATCTGCATCAGTGCCGCCGGGCCGCCGGTCGAGGATCCGACGACGACCACCTTCGCACTTTGCGCCAAATGACCTCGCCCTTGGCTGACCACCGGTGGCATCGCCGACAGGCGTTCGCGGACCTTGTCGATTCGCAGCTCTCGAATCGCGTGTACCTTGCGAATCAGCTCCTGTCCGATCGTGACGATCTCGGGATCTGCGTGAGGCGTCGGCTTCGAAATGAAATCGACGGCACCGAGTTCCAGAGCGCGGAAGACATCCTCCTCGCCTGTTCGACCGCTGATCACCATCACAGGCGTCGGGCGCTTGCTCATGACGACGCGGAGAAACGTAAAACCGTCCATGCGCGGCATTTCGAGATCGAGGGTGATCAGGTCTGGCTCTAGTTCGAAGGTCTTCTTGAGTGCCTCTTCGCCATCGCGTGCCACGCCGACCACTTGGACCAGAGGTGAGGCCTCGAGCATCCGCGTGATCGCCTGACGGCTGAAAGCGGAGTCGTCGATCACCAACACTCGAATCAATGAATGCTGGTTCATCGTTCACCCTTGTCGTCAGTGGAGCGAATGGCAGCCTCAGCAGCCAGGTGCCACGGATCCCTCGGAGTGAAACCGGCCAGCGGTCGTCGATATACCAGGTCATTTCGCAGGTGACGCAATTCGAACTCGGTCGAGAGATTGATCAACGATTCGGAATGGCCCAGCAGCAGATGTCCTCCTGGACGAAGCTTCTCGTAGAAGGTCTTGATCACCTGCCCCTTCGTTTCGGAGTCGAAATAGATGATCACGTTCCGGCACAGAATGACATCCATCGAACCCAGCAATGCGATCTTCGACCGGTCCATCAGATTCAAGTGGATGAAATCGACGTCCTTCTTGATCTCGCTCGAAATCTGCCAGAGCTGATCCTTCTCCACGAAATACTTGTCGCGCAATCGAACGTCGGTTTCCCGAAACGAAGCCTCGCGATAGATCCCCTGTCGGGCTTTTCGCAGCGCCCTCGTGGAGATATCCGACGCGTAGACGCGGAGATCGACACCCGGCCTCATCCCGATTTCGCGGGCCATGATCGCAATCGAATACGGCTCCTCGCCGCTCGAACATCCCGCGCACCAGATATTGATCGGGCTTCCCTTTCGCGCTCCCGATCCGGACGCGCCGGACGCCGATCGATCCAAACGAAGCTCGGGGAAGATCTCGTGGATCAATGCGCGCAGTTGACCGGACTCTCGAAAGAAGTAGGTCTCGTTGGTGGTCAACTCATCGATGAGCATCGAGAGTTCGTTGTCGCCGGGGCCCTGGTTTCTCAGCCGGAAGTGATAGGCGGCAAAGCTCGGCAGATCGAGTTCGTGCAACCTGCGCCCGAGTCGGTTTTCCAATAGAAACCGCGAATCCTCGGCGAAGTGAAGACCGCAATGCGCACGCACCAGCTCGGCGAACATCCGGAACTCGGAATCGCTCAGCTTGAAGTCCTTTCTTGCGGACAATGCCGTCATGCCACGCCACTCTCGAGCCGCTGAAGGGCCTGAAGTGTCACTTCGCGGACGAACTCGTCTTCTTCGGTTTCCAGTCGTCGCAGGATCGCCGGAACCGAGCGGACCATTCGGCGATCGGCGACGGTCTGGATGGCCTCGGCGCGAACCGTCCAATCCGGATGCGCGATGAATGGAAGCAGCGAATCCAACGCTGCGTCGTCGGCGTGAATCGAGATACATCGAATCGCTTGACGAATCAGTTCCGGCTCGGGCCGGCCGAGCATGCTGTTGGCACGTGCGGTTTCGGGCCCCCCCACCTCACAGAGCGCTTCGATCGCCGAGAGCGCGACGGGTGGCTCATCTCGAAAAGCGGAGTCGATCACCGCGTGGGCGACACTGCGATGATGCTCGTCTTCGGAGCGAATGAACCGGGTCACGATCGACAGGACCGCCGCGGCACGCACGCTCGAATCCTCATCGACCGCCAACCGCGAGAGATCGTCGACCACGAACTCGCCGCTCGATGCGCCCAATGCCCGCGCCGCCGCGATGCGGACGAGCGCTGATTCATCAGCGAGCGCGAGCCGCAGCGACTCCGTTTCGGAGCCGGGCTCGAGCTGCGCAAGTGCCTCTACAGCAGCGCGACGCACCGGAGCGCTCGGATCGCGCAACAGCAATTCCGCAATCTCGCAGCCTTCATGCCGGCCGATTCGACCGATCACGATCGCGATCGCCAACCGGACGTCTTCGACCGCCCCTTCCAGCGCAGACCTGAGCAGTTCGATCGCCCGCCGCGAAACGAGTGGGTCGCGATCGGATGGCGAGGCTTCGGCCAGAGTCGTGAGCCCTTCGATGACCGCTGCGCTCTCCTCTTCGCTCTCGTAGTCGTCATCGCCCGCAGTGGCGACCAGCCGGTGGATCAGTGGCGCGAGTCCGGACTCGAGTTTTCGGCTCCCGATCGCCCTTGCGGCTGCGGTGCGCACTTCGCCCGAAGGATCCTCGAGAGCCGACAGAAGTCGCACGGCACTGCGCTCTCCATCGAGTCGGCCGAACAGCACACAGCTGTCGCGGCGGGAGGCCACGTCGAAGTCACCCCAGCTCGCGTCGATGATCCTCTCGGAGGACGCTCCCAGCGCAACCAATGTCGACAGGGCAACCGGCGACAACGCCTCATCGCGCCCGGCCACCAGCACCGGGATCACGGCGGCCTCGGACCCGACCAATCCCAGGAATTGAATCAATACCAGCGACGCGGAGAGGTCAGCGCTGGCCAGATGCGCGATGGCGTCGGCCACGATCTCCGCATTGGCGGAAGCCGCGTGCTGAATGCCCTCGACGACAACCGATTCGAATTCGGATGGCGCGGTAGAAACGATCGCAACGAGTGATCGGATCGCCGCTTCACGCCGCGACTGAACGGGTGCAGTGATTGCTTTCAGTAAAACCGCGACGGCCTGATCATCGTCTTCCGCACGTCCCAGCAGCCCGAGCGCGCCGGCCCCGAGTACCGGGTCTTCGAGAATCGATACGAGTTCGGCGGCCCGAACCGGGAACTCCAGCGACCCGAGCGCACGGATCGCAGAGAAGCGAACCAGTTGATCTTCATCCTCCGCCGTCGCAGCTTGCAGCAACGCTTGCGGAACTCCGTCTCCTCCGACCACCGCAAGCGCGTCGGCAGAAGCGGCTCGCACGTTCGGATCCGAGTCGGAGAGCGTTTCGAGAAGCTTGTGCCGCGTTCGAGGCTCGGCGATTCCCGCCATCGCGTCGACGACCAGCTTGCGAACGTCTTCATCCGGGCTCGAGCACGCCGCCATCAGGTGATCGATGACGCGATCGCCACATTTGACCAGTGCTTCGACCGCAGCATTTCGACGGCCGGGGTTTTCACCATCCGCCAGAGAATCGACCAGAGCCGTCGTCACCTGATCCGTCTCGCTGCGCGCAACCAGTCGCTCTACCGCGGCCTTGCGTACCCGCCAGCTCGGGTCCCCGAGGCGATCCACCAGGCACGAAACGGCCTCGGCGCTCGGAAGCGCTTCGACTCGCTCGACCGCGAGCCGACGCACCTCGTCATCTGGATCGCGCAGATCACGAGCGACGCTCTCCCGGTCGCGATCGCTGAACTCGAGGCTCATGCCATACCCCTCTCGCGTGCAACCTCGACCAGTCGCTCCGCCAGGAAATCCCGCTCCGCGCGTATCGCTGAGTCGACGCGACCGTCGAACAGCGATCGCCCCTCCGCGAGATCCGATGCCATCATCTCGAGGACGTTTCCATCCCGAACTCCGGTGTCGAATTTTTCCTGGTTGTACAAAATGATGTCCGACACCACGATGCGTGCCAGGCGTTCCGCGTCGGCAATCCTCGGATCCTGCGCCGTTTCTGCGGGCGCGTCGTCAGCGACGGATGGACTCGGTGCAGCCACGGGAACAGATGCGACGGGTACGGGACTCGGCTCGGCCACTCGTGGCGGCGACTGCGCGACGACCGGTGGGTGCACCGGCGCGGAGATCCGATCCGCGGGCGGTTGCATTGCCAGATCGGATTTGGGCTCGGCAAAAGGCTCGGGCTCGGCTGCGGGTTGCGATGCGGCGACAACCTCCGGCTGCTGCAGGGGTTGGGGTTGCGGGTCGGAAACAGTCGGAATGGGGGCCGGTGCGTCCGCCGACCGCTCGCCCAGCGGCATCCCGATTCCGACGAGAACACCGCGCAGCTGATTTACGAGTTCGTGCCGCTCGAGGTAGTCGTCGGCACCGTACAGCTCCATCGGAGGTCGCCGGTATCGCTCGCGGTTGTGGATCGCACCCACCAACAGCACATGGATATGCTGCAGGCTCTCGTTTCGCTTCAGGACTTCGCAGATTTGAAACCCGAACATCTTCGGCAGTGCCGCGTCCATCACGACGACGGGTGGCAACATGCGCTGGATGCTCATCATCGCTTCTACGCCGTCGTGCACGAGAAGCGGCGTGAGGCCCCAGCTCGCGACAGCCTGCGCGGTTCTCTTGCCGCTTTCGACTTCCGGATCTGCGATGAGCACCATCCGCGACCGATCGGCATCCGAGTAGTCTGAACCCTGATCGTCTGCGTGTAGCGATCCTCCTGTGGGTTTCGGCCCGACATCTTCGGACCCGGCCGACGGTTGGCTCACGACGGGCGCAACCGGCGGGTTCGCAGCAATCTGCTCGGTGATCGACTCGGCAACCGGCTCGACTTGCGCCACCGGCGGGCGAACCCGAAAGACCGACTCGCAGCGTGAGCATCGCAGCCGGACACCGTCCGCGCGAAGGCGCTCGGGCTCGATGCGGTAGCGCGCACTACAGCTAGGACAAGCTGCGATCATCGGCAATCTCCAGTTTCCCATTGCACCGGTTCAGAAGCCATCGTTCGATCATTGTTCATCGACAATTCCCTGGTCGCCCGCAAGATCCATCCACCGTCATCAAACCTGAAAGCGCTGGAGATCTTCTCGCAGCTCTGTGGACTGGCGCAGCAGGCCCTTGGTCGCGGCGTCCATTCGGCTCGCAGAGTCCGTGTTCGACCGCGTTCGCGCATACACTTCCTCGAGAAACTCGACCACTGTCTTGCAGACAGCGGTTTGTTCCTGCAATGCGTTGTTGATCTGCTCGACTGCGTTGCGAACCTCTTCGATGCTCTCGCGGATTCGTCCGGAACCACGAGCCTGCTCCTCCGTGGTGCCGCGAACCTGGTGCGCCACTTCGCGCATCGTCGTGGCACTTCGGTACACGACCTGATTGCCCGCATCCTGATCCAATGCCGCTCGCCGGATCTGTGTCACTCCGCTGCCGACCCGCTGCATCAATTCCACTACGTGAGAGGCTGCTGCCGCCTGGCCTCGCATCGCTCCGACGATTTCCTGGATTCGTGAGCCACTCTCGCGGGACGCGCGAGTAATCTCCTCCAACGAAACACCGGCCTCCGCCGACAGATCGACGCCGGATGCGACACTCCGTGTTCCGAGTTCGATCGCGCCGATGGCATTGTCACCTTCGTCCTGGACCGCGCGGATCAGACTTCCGATCTCCTTGGTCGAAGTGAATACCCGATCGGCCAGGTCTTTGATCTCGTCTGCAACGACGGAAAACGCCTTGCCCTGCTCACCCGCCTGCGCAGCAATGATCGCGGCGTTCAACGCCAACAAATTCGTTTCGTCGGCGACGTCGTCGATCACGTCGACGATTGCGCCGATCTCGTTGGTGCGAGCGCCCAGGTTGCGGATCACCTGCTCTGCCGTCTCGGTAGCGACTCGAATCGCGTCCATCCCTTCGATCGTCTGTCGAACCTTGGCCTGGCCGTTCTCCGCACTGCTGACAACCTCTCGCGAGAGGCGGGCAGTCTCCTCTGCGGTCGCGTCGGTCTCGCGCAACGAGCCCGCCATTTCCTCCATCGATGAGGAGGTTTCATCGCAGGCTTCTGCGAGCGTTTCCGTGATCTCCGAGACCTGCTGGACGCTTCGAACCATCTGCTCGATCGAACTCGAAACCTCCTCGACACGGGACGACAGGGTCTCTGCCGTGTCATTGAGGTCCTTGCCGGAAGCCCCCAGCTCGAGGATCGAACTCGACGACTCCTCCACCGATCCATTCAGCGCCCGTGCCGAATCAGCGATCTCGCCCACCTGGCTGTTGATGGCCTCCATCGACGACGAGGCCTGTTGGATACCGCTGACCTGGTCTGCCGTAACCGCCGCGACACTTTCCGAGACCGCTGCCGTTTCGCTTGCGGTCGCCTCGATTCGGTCGGCTGCTTCCGCCACTCGCGAGACCGTGGTCCGCAATGAAGTCACCGTCCCGGAGAACACGCGCGACAGCTCACCCAGTTCATCTTCCGACTCGAACGGGTCTCCGGTTCGCAAATCGCCGGAGGCCATCCGCCGCGCCTCCGTACTGAGCATTGCGATCGAACTGACTACATCGCCCGCCAACAAACGGGCCAGCCCCCACCCAACGAGTGTGGCGATCGCGAGTAGGACTGCGAATCGGATCAAGACCTGGCCTGCTTCGAGCGTCAGGCCATCCCGAGGCGTCCGGGCCACCAGAATTTTCTCGCCACCCAGAGAACGCCACGCGATCACGCTCGCCGAGCGAAACACCGTGCCGTCGCCAACGGTGAGTCCGCTGGCCAGCTCACTGCGAATATTCTCGATCTCGTGAGGCAGCAGCCCAGCACGATCACTTTCACCAGCGAGATCGACGATCGCCACGTCCACATCCGATGGCAATACCGACCGATCGCCGAGAACCGTCGCCACCGCGCTTTGAAGATTCCCGTGTTCGAGCGACCGCGCTACCGACGACAGAACACGGTGCTGCCATTGAAGCGTGTGGCCTTCCAGCTTCTGAGACGTACTCGAAAACGACAGCGCCAGTGCGAACACGATCGGGATCACGGCCACACCTGTAACGCAGGCCACGACTTTACTCTGGAGCGAAATGGGACGAACGAGACTGCGTCGCTCATCGGGGTCTCCGATCTGCGATGCGAGCGCCGTCCGCACCTCTGCCACGGTGCGCTTCATCATGAACAACAGAAAGCCACCGCCGATGAACCCCGCGGCGACACCTGCGAGCGTTATCACGGCCACCTCGACCCAGCCGAAATCAACGAAGCGAATCGCCATGACCGCCGACACACAAACACACGGAATGACCCATCCCGCGGCCACCATGATCGCCATGCGCCGAGGTAGATCGATCACCGCGGCAAACGCCAGCCTGACCTCGGCGCCAGCGGAGTCGGCGGTCTCGCGTCCGCCACTTCGCCCTGCCAGGAAGGTCGTGATGGGTGCCAGTAGGCTCGCCTGGTACCTCATCATCGGGAACGTAATGCAGGCACCGTAGACCGCGGCGCTCGTGAGAAACCAGCTCCACTGTTCCGATGTCAACTGCAACAGACTCATCAAGAACATCAACACGATGGCGAGGCCGGGCATCGAGATCCAATAGGAGAGGCTGATGACCCGCCTTCGGAAGTCGGACGGGGCCGGCAGAATCAGTGCGCTCATGACGCTACCTCCCGCTCCGGCAGAGCGGATCGATAAATGCTCTCGAGCAGGTGCTCGAGCGATAGAACGACAATGGGCTCGGAACCCGCGCGGCGTACGACCGCACGGGCCGCATCGTATCCAGCATGGGTCGCCAGCGACGGAGGATCTTCCATCGAATCAGCGTCGACCTGCAGAACTTCGACCGCCGCGTCGACGCCGAAACCGACGATCAATCCATCGATCTCGGTCAGCGCGATCCGCGCTTGATCGCTCACGGAGACCGGGTTGCCGCTCAGTGCACGACTCAAATCGACGACCGGAACCACCGCCCCTCGTAAATCGATCACACCCTCGATCAACCGCGGCGCGTTCGGCAACGGTGTCACGGTCTGCCAGCGGACGACTTCCCGCACATGCGCCACATCGATCGCCATCAAGCGTCCGCCAACTTCGAAACATCCAAGTGTTACTTGATTGTTCGAACGATTTTCCGCTGTCGTTTCATTCATGGATTGCCAGCACCCGATTCAGATCGATGATCGAAACGAACCGGTCCTCGACCGCACACAGCGACTCGATCGCGCCCGAGTCCGAAGCTCCAGCAGGCCGAATCGCGTCATCCTCGACACGCAATACCTGCCGAACGGCGTCGACCAAAATGGCCGCCGCCTGTCCATCATCGAGATTCACGACGATGATCCGTGTCCGGCGATTCAACTCGATGGGCGACAGATCCAGTCGACGACAGATATCGACGACTTCGATGATCTCTCCACGCAGCGAAATCACGCCAAGAACCGATTCGGGCACGCCCGGGACCGGAGTGATGGGGCGCAAACGAACGATTTCGCGAACGCTCTCGACGGGCACTGCATAGGGCGCGCCGTCGAGTTCGAAGCTCAACAGCTGAACGAGCTCGTCGACGTTCTGAACATCGATATCGCGATTGGCCGCAGCTTGTGCCAATCGTTCCCATTCACTTCGCTGGAGATCGGAATTCGGGGTTGCGCTGGTCATGCCGCATCCCTCCGACGGACGGCATCAGCAACGAGCGTCGAGACGTCGAGCACGAGCACCGGGTCCTTCGCGCCCAGTTCGGTCGCGCCTGCGATACCGCGAACCGAGCGAATCGGTCCCTGGATGGACTTGATCACCGTGTCCTGCTGGCCCTCCAGAGCGTCGACCAACAATCCGATTCTCATCTCTCCCATCCCGATGACGACCGCGAACTGCTTGCCCGTGGGTTCGTCGGGTTCCAGATCGAATTCGGTCGCGAGCCGGCGCAGTACGAGGGCCTCACCGCGCAGATTCAGCAGTTCTCGACCCTCGCTGTGTTGGATTTCACCGTCATCGATGAGCAGCGTTTCCATCACCGAGTTCATCGGGATCGCGAACCGGTGTCGTCCTACCGCGACGATCAGCGATTGAATGATCGCCAGCGTGATCGGCAGAGTCATCGAAATGGTGGTTCCCCGCCCCGGAACCGATTCGACATCGACGACACCACCGATCGATGTGATGTTGACACGCACGATGTCCATCCCGACGCCGCGACCGCTGGTCTCGGTGATCTGGTCGCGTGTCGACAGGCCGGGTTCGAAGATCAGGTCGAGAATTTCCTTTTCGTTCAGCGCTGTCTCGGGCGAGATGATCCCGCGTTGCTCGGCTCGTTCGCGAAGGCGATCCGTGTCGATCCCCCGACCATCGTCAGCGACGGCGATTACGACGTGGTTGCCGCGCTGGAACGCGTCGATTCGCACGGCCCCCTGGGGCGGCTTCCCGGCCGCGAGCCTCTCATCGAGGGGCTCGATCGCGTGATCGATCGCGTTGCGAACGATGTGCATCAGCGGATCGATCAAGTCCTCGACGATGAGCTTGTCCAGTTCGGTGTCTGCCCCAGAGACTTCCAATCGAACATCTTTTTCGAGTTCGCGTCGCAGTGTTCGCACGACGCGCGACACCTTCTCGAAGACCTGCCGCATCGGAACCATCCGGACTTCGAGAACCGAGGACTGAATGCCCTTGAGTTGGCGGTCGAGCGCATTGTGAATCTTCGCCAGCTCGCCGCCGATCTTGGCGGTTTCGGGCTGCGCGACGAGCCGGTTCGCGATCTCGCCGATCGAGACACGCTGGATGACGAGTTCCCCCACGAGGTTCATCAGCTCATCGAGTTTTCGGATATCGACGCGCACGGTCTCGCCGATCGAGCGCAGCGACTCGAGTGCGTGTTCAGGCTCTGGCGCCCGGACCGGCTCTTCGGTAGGAATCGCTTCGACCGGAGCCTCGGGTTCGGTGTGTCCCTGGAGCACACATCGAACGGAGACCTCCGGATCGTTGAGCTGTTCGATCAATCGGTCCATAGGTAGTTCTGAACCGACCAGGAGCGAAAATCGAATCTGTGATTCAGGTGAGTCGCCAGGAGCGGGAAGCGTCGAAATCACTTCACCGACTTCGCGAACGGCCGCGGAGATCGCGCCGAGCCCTTCCTCGAACGAGATGATCTCGAACGACGAGTCGACCAGAGCGATGTGACGGCCACGCGAAATGTTCTCGCTGAGTCGATGCTCTTCGTATTCGGTCAGCGCGCGCAGCAGCGACGCATCGATCTCGAGGGCACCAAAAACATCATTCCCGGCTTCGGGGGGCTTGATGATGGCGGCGATCCGCGCCGACAGGTCCTCCACCGGAGCCGACACGGCAAGCAGCGCGTCGGGATCGCTGACCGCCTCGAGAAGGCTCGCGAAGATCCGGACCGCCTCATCGATGATTCCGATCACCTGCGAATCCATCGGAACCCGCCCAAGCCTCATTCCGTCGAGCACGTCCTCGAGGTGATGGGAGAGGTCTTGAATCGCATCGAGGCCGAACATCCCGGCGAGTGCCTTGAGCGAGTGAGCCGCGCGGAACAGGCTGTTGATCAGCTCCGGATCTACGTCGCGTCCGCCGCTGCGTTGATCGTCGAGATCGGCGAGATCCGTGCGCATGCGCTCGAGGATCTCTTCCGCCTCCGACACGAACTCCTGGCTCGCCTTGCGGCTGGTGGCCTTGCGACCGCCCGTTTTGGAGCTGCGCGCGGCCACGGCTCGCTACTCGCCACCGCGCTGAAGCAGGTCGGCAACGACTTCACGGAATTCTTCGGGTTCGAACGGTTTGACGAGATACGCGTCGGCTCCGAGTCCGACGCC
>JAJDAM010000440.1 GCA_029261905.1 Deltaproteobacteria bacterium | reverse complement strand
CCGATCCGCTTTCGCCTGACCGACGGCGGGCGTACCTTTGCCACCGGACGTTGGCGCCTCGGAGAGCCGGATTGAACCCCTGTCTATTGATACCGATCTACGATCACAAGGACGAAATCCGCGGCGTGCTGGACGGCCTCGCGGAATTCGGGCTGCCGTGTCTCGTGGTCGACGACGGGAGCGACTCGGAGACGCGCGCAGTCCTCGACGCGGCCGAGAAGGATTGCCCCTGGGTCGAGGTCTACCACCGGGATCGCAACGGCGGCCGTGGAGCAGCCCTCACGACTGGGTATCGGTTCGCGCTCGACCGCGGTTTCAGCCACGCGATCCAACTCGACGCCGATGGGCAACACGACGCCTCGGATGTGCCGCAGTTCATCGAAGCGATCCGAGAAGACCCCGAGGCGTTGGTGCTCGGTACACCGGTCTTCGACGAAACCGTTCCCAAGGGCCGTTTGTATGGACGCCAACTTTCACGCGCGATGGTGTGGGCGGCAACGCTCTCGTTCGATGTTTCCGACCCGTTGTGTGGCTTTCGCGGCGTCCCACTGGCTGCGACGGTCGAACTCCTCGACGAAACCGATCTGGGCGATCACATGGAGTTCGACCCGAACCTGGTGATCCGGCTGCATTGGGCCGGTGTCCCGGTTCGCAACGTGCCCACTCGCGTCGTCTACAACGAGGGGGGATTGTCACACTTCGACATGGTGGCCGACAACGTGAGAATGTCGGGCGTCTATTCGAGAGCGTTGTTGGGGATGCTGGTGCGATCTCCGGGATGGCTGCTCGGCAAGATCCGGCCGCAAACCGATCCGCGCCCGACCGATTGGATGCGGATGGCGGAACGCGGCACGGCCGGCGCGCTGCGATTTGGCGCGTGGTTCCACGAGACCTTCGGACGCCGGCCGATGCAGGGCATGCTGTGGGGCATCGCGATCTATTTCTATCTGTTCCACCGCGCGGTGGGTCGCGGATCGCGGCAGTACCTGGATCGAATCTGGGCGTCTCCATCGGGCCGAGAATCGCTTGGGCGACCTCCCGGACGGCTGATGGTGCTGCGCCACATTCACTCGTTCGCAGTCGGCATCTACGATCGACTGGTCGTGTGGGGCGGTGCACTCGACAGCTACCACGTCGACCACGACGGGAGCGAGAAGATCTTCGAGTTGGCCGAGCAGGGCCGTGGTGCGCTGTTGTTGGGCGCTCATCTGGGAAGCTACGAGATGCTGTGGTTTCTGAGTCGCGAGTACGATCTGGCCGTAAACGTCGTCGTCTACTACCAGAACGCGGAGCGCGTGAACCAGTTCTTCGACTCGATCAGTCCCGACGTACACATTCGTGCGATCTCGTTGGATCCCCATTCGGTCAACGCCGCCTTCCAGATCAAAGCCTGCATCGACCGGGGCGAATTCGTCGTCATCCTGGCCGACCGTGTCGCCCCCGGCCCCGGTGTACGCGCCGCCGATGCGAGCTTCCTCGGCAAGACGGCCCGATTCCCGATGGGCCCGTTCCTGTTGGCCGGAACCCTTGGCTGCCCGGTGCTGATGGCGATGTGCGTTCGTACCGGGACGGCCCGCTACCAGACGGTGTTGCGTCCACTGCGCGACGCCGGCCGCATCCGACGCGATGAGCGCGAAAACCGCGCGCAGGAATTGATGGGGCAGTACATCTCCATTCTCGAGACGTATTGCGAGCAGTACCCGCTCGAGTGGTTCAATTTTTTCGAGTTCTGGGGCGCGGAGCCGTGAGCCCCGAGTTCCCCCCCATCTCCGAATTGATCCCGCATTCGGAGCCGATGTCGCTGCTCGATCGCGTGATCGAGCACGCGCCGGGTTTCACCACCTGCCGGGTCGACGTGAACCAGAGCACGCTGTTCGCCGACGCGCAGGGATCCGTGCCGAGCTGGCTCAGCCTCGAGTACATCGCGCAATGCGCGGCGGTACATGGTGGGCTCGCGGCACGCGAGCGGGGCGAATCGCCCCGTCCCGGGCTGCTGCTCGGCACACGTCGGCTTCGATTGCACGCGGAACGCTTCGAAGCCGATTCGCCGCTCGAAGTCACAGCGCGGCATCACCACGGCGAGAAGGGTCTCGTCGCGTTCGACGGCCAAATCCGAAATTCCGAGGGCGAGGTGCTGGCGGACGGGCGCGTCAATCTCTACATCCTCGAAGACTGGAGCGAACTCGGAACGTGATGGCCGACTCGCAACCGACAGGAGTCCATCGATGAGCGACGAGGAGACCTCGCGCCGCGTCCTGATCACGGGAGCGAGCCGCGGCATTGGTCGGGCAATCGCGCTGCGCCTGGCCGGCGACGGTTTCGATGTCTCCGTCAGCTATTTGCGGAGCAAGGCGGAGGCGGAGGCGCTGGCCACGGAAGTCGAATCGATCGGTCGACGCGCGACGCTGCTGCAATTCGACGTGGCCGATCGCGACGCTTGCCGCGACGCGATCACCGGCGACATCGAGTCCAGCGGAGCGTACTTCGGTGCCGTCAGCAACGCCGGGATCACGGCCGACGCCGCCTTTCCGGGAATGTCCGGAGATGCGTGGGACCGCGTGCTGCGAACGAATCTCGACGGCTTCTACAACGTGCTCCATCCGCTCGTCATGCCGATGGTTCGCACGCGATCGGGTGGGCGCATCGTCACGATGTCATCGGTATCGGGGATCATCGGAAACCGGGGCCAGGCCAACTACGCGGCTTCGAAAGCCGGAATCATCGGCGCGACCAAGTCGTTGGCCCAGGAACTCGCGAAGCGGCGCATCACGGTCAATTGCGTCGCGCCGGGTTGGATCGAGACCGAGATGCTCGAGGGTGCCGACCGAGAGGCTTTGGCGAAGATGGTTCCGGTGCGGAGGCTCGGGACACCCGAAGACGTCGCTGCGACCGTGTCGTTCTTGCTGTCCGAGGGCGCGTCGTACATCACCGGGCAGGTGATCTCCGTCAACGGCGGGCTCATCTGATGAGTGAGCGCGCTACACGAGCACTCGACGTCGCGATCGTCGGCGGCGGGCTCGCAGGGAATCTGCTCGCGCGGCAGTTGCGGCGCCGCTCGTCGGAACTTCGAATCGGATTGTTCGAGCGATCGAGCGAGAGCTCCTACAAGGTCGGCGAGGCGACAGTCGAGATCGCCGCCAACTACCTGATCCGCAAGCAGGGGCTCACCCAGTATCTGTACGAGAACCACCTGCCGAAAAACGGGCTGCGTTATTTCTTCGACCAGCCGGGCCGCGATTGCTCGCTGGAACAGATGAGCGAGATCGGAACGGTCGGATTTCCGTTCCATCCCGCATTTCAGATCGATCGAGCCCGCCTCGAAGCCGACCTGCTGCAGATGAATCGGACCGACGGAATCGAAGTCGAGACGGAAGCGTCGGTTTCCAGAGTCGAACTCGGCGAATCCGGCGCGATGCATCGTTTTCGCGTCACGCGTGGTCAGCACTCGACCGATCGAGAAGCGCGTTGGATCATCGATGCGGCCGGCCGCGCTGGCCTGTTCGCGCGTCTGGCCGAGTTGCGCGAACCCGAGCCGACCCACCAGATCGGATCCGTCTGGGGTCGATTCGAGGGCGTCACCGACATCGACGCTCTCGGCTCCGACGCGTTTCGCGACCGGGTTCGACACACGTCGAGGCGCCTTTCGACGATCCACTTCTGGTATCCCGGCTACTGGATCTGGTTCATCCCGCTCCGGGGTGGGATCACCAGCATCGGTGTCACGGGCGAACCGGTGGCCGGGAGTCGCGAAATGCGCACGCCCGACGGTTTTCGCGAGTTCCTCGAGAGTCACCGGGCCGCCCGCGAGTTGATCCGCGATGCAAAAATCGTCGACATCGGCAGCTATACCAAGATTTCCTACGGGACCCGGCGCTTCTTCCACCCGGACCGCTGGGCGCTGATCGGAGAAGCCGCCACGTCGGCGGACCCACTCTACAGCCCCGGCAGCGATTTCATTGCACTCGAAAACGACTATGTCACGGATCTGATCTGCCGCGACAGCAGCGGCGAATCCGACGACGATGAGCTGCGCGAACGCTGCGAACTCTACGACGAATTCATGCGGTTTCGACACGAGGCGACGATGCTGCTGTATCGAAATCTGTATTCGACACATGGAAGCTTCGAACTGGCCCGCATGAAGTGGGATTTCGACATCGGCTTCTACTACAACCTCTGGGTTTCGTCGTACATGCGAGACCAGCACCTCGACGCCGAATTCCTGGCGAGCCAGCTTCGCCTGAAGCCGTTCGTCCTTCAGGCGATGCAGAACTTCTCGTCGCTGTTTCAGCGCGTCGCCGACCATTTGCGGGAACGCGACGACTACTACCGCACGAACACCGGCGAGTTCTACTACGGATTGACCAACATCGACTTCACCGAAGAGGTGGGGACAGATCGCGACGAACAGCAGGTCATGGAAAAGACTCTCGAAATTTTCAATTGCGTTCGCGCCCAGGCCCTGGTGATGCTGGGAGAGGCGGACCGAACCGACGAAGTCGAGCCACTTCCGCTCAGCGGATTCATCGGGCGACGTGAACTCGCTTGACGCGCGACGGCTGCGCAACTGGATCGTCGTCGGCGGATTGATCTCGGCGATCGCGGTCGTCGTCATCTGCTACCCGTATCTGCTCGGGCAGGCGACCGAACGATTCGGCGTGCGCGGCGTGGCTTTCGCATTGCTGGGTTTGGTCGCAGTCACCGCGCTCTTCCGACGCCGCGGGATGCGCGCGGCCCTTCGATACGGAGCGGCCCCAACGCTGTTGATTCCGCTGTTGCTCCTGGCCACTGCGGTCAGTGACGAATCGGCTTTCTTGCGCCTGGTTCCCGCCGCCGTGTACGCCAGCCTGGCCGACGCGTGCCGGATCAGCCTTCGCGACGGCGTTTCGCTGATCGAGCGCGCCGTTCAGTTCATGGTGCCCGAAGCGCCCGGGTTCATTCGGGAATACTGTCAAAATCTGACGTGGTTCTGGTGCGGCTTCTTCGTCGGCTGTTCGCTGGGCACCGGACTGCTCGCGATCACTGGCGACCTGGATCGCTGGAGCCGATTCACCGGTACGGGGATCTACGCGACGATGGCGGTGGTCACCACCATCGAATTTTTCGTCCGGAAAACCTGGTTTCGTTATTACTTCCACGACGGACCATTCGACCGCTTCTGGTCGAGCCTGTTCCCCGCCGAAGACACCGAGCGCGGGCGCCAATCGAACGACTACATCGAGCAGTTCCGCGGTCGCGCGGATCGGTAGAAGCCAGATCCGCGGGTCGGGCTACATTCCAGGCCATGGCCGCATCCCCGAATCCCGAGGATTTCCTGCACCACGCCTACCAGGGCGAAGTGCTCGGCGAAGCGTTCTTCGCGCTACTCGCCGAGCGCGAAGCGGATCCGGAACGCGCGGGTCGTTGGCGGCAGCTCGAGCGCCTCGAACGACACGTCAAGACCCGACTGCGCGCTGAACTCGAGCAACGAGGACTTCCGGTAGACGAGGACGCCAGCCAACGCGAAACCGGTCGCACTCTCGCGATCGCGGTTTCGAAGCTCGATTGGAACGCCCAGTGCGATGCAATCGCCGGTTCGGTCCGGAACGGCCTCGACGAGAATCACGCGGTACTCGACGCAGCCCCCCCGGAACTCGCTGACACGGTGCGTTTCTTCATCGGTCACGAAGAGGCACTGCTGGAATTCGGAGAGAGTGGGGGCAAGCTCGAGCCCACGACCGAATTTCTCGCGAAGACCGAAGCTCCCGATGAGCCTCCGATCCCCGAAGGTGTGCAACTGATGCCGATGGACCCGACCTACCAGGCCGACCCGGCCGCGGTACATCGGCTCCTGCAGCAGCGAGCGCCGGTACATCGCGATCTGCAGATCGGGGGCCTCGTGGTTTCGAGCCACGATGGGGTGCGAAGCATTGCGTACGATCTGGATCTCTTCGTCGATCCACGCAAGGCGCGCGAAGGCGACCCGGTTCGGATCTTTTTGAACGACTCCGGCGACGACCGCGAACCGTCGATGCTGTTTCTCGACGATCCCGAGCACAAACGACTGCGCAACCTGGTGAGTCGCTCTTTCACGCCACGCGCCACCGCGCAGCTGCGACCCGTGGTCGAGCAGGTCGCCGAAGAACTCCTCGACCAGATCGATGCGCACGGCGAAACCGAGTTCGACCTGATCGATCGCATCGCGGCACCGCTGCCGGCGATCGCGATCGCCCGCATCCTCGGTGTCGACGTCGCCGAGCAGGCGAAGTTCAAGGCGTGGTCGGTGGCTTCGACCGAAGCCTTCTTCAACCCGTTCGCCGGCGACGAGGTTCGCGAAGCCGGCGAGAAGGCCCAGGCTGCGCTCGACGCGCTGTTTCGGTCGGAGATCGAGAAGCGACGCCGAGAGCCGAGCGACGACCTCATCGGCAAACTGGTCGTCGCCGAGCGCGAAGGCGACCGATTGAGCGAGTCCGAGCTGGTCACGATGTGCAATCTGCTGCTGATCGCTGGGAACGTGACGACAACCGATCTGATCGGCAACGGAATGCGCAACCTGCTGGAGCGGCCCGACGAGCACGCCAAACTTCGCGAGCGCCCGGAACTCGTTGCGAATGCCGTCGAGGAGATGTTGCGATTCGAAGGCCCGGTGCAAACGACGGGGCGGATCGCGCCGCGCGACATGGAGATCGAGGGCGTACCGATCCGCAAGGGCGAGTCGGTCTCGATCCTGCTCGCGGCGGCCAACCGCGACCCCGCCGTCTACCCCGACCCGGATCGCTTCGATGTCAGCCGGGAAGACACTCACCACCACGCGTTCGGCGGCGGCGCTCACTTGTGTATCGGGGCACATCTGGCGCGTGCGGAGGCTCAGGCCGCCGTCAGTGCACTGGTCGGCCGATACCCGAGGCTTCGGCCCGCGGGGCGCGAAGTGAAGTGGAAGACGACCCCTGGATTCCGCGGACTCGCAGAATACTGGGTGAGGTGCGACTAGCCTCTGCCGATGGAGTCCGACGACGTGTCAGCTGGTCCCAAGCGCGCCGCGCTCGCCTCGCACCAAGAACCGTTCAACGTCCTGTTGATCGTCACGGACCAGGAACGCGCCCGGCATCTGATTCCGTCCGGCGTCCCGCTCCCCCAACGCGATCGACTGATGGATGGATCGACGATTTTTCGCGCCGCACACACGGCGACCAATCTGTGCTCGATGTCCCGCGCCAATCTCTATACGGGGCTCCACGCGCAGCAGAACGGCGTGTGGGAGAACGTTCCGATTCCGAATGCCGGCCAACTTCGTCGCGACGTTTCGACGCTGGGACATCTCTTTCAAGATGCGGGCTTCGCCACCGGGTATTTTGGCAAGTGGCACCTCACGGCCATCGACGAGGTGAACCCACCCGGCGCCGACTACATGCACGACCTGCTGTCGGGCTACGGCTTCGAACACAACGCACAGGACGGTGAACGCGACGGCACCCAGGGTGGGTACCGCTATGACGCCGGAACCGCGGACGCTGCGATCGACTTCATGGCGCGCCAGCGAGGCGGCGAACGCCCCTGGCTCGCCGCGGTGAACTTCGTCAATCCCCACGACATCATGTTCTTTCAGACGAGCGAACACCAACTGGCCTCGCGAATCATGGATTTTCCACATCCGATTCGCGTCGCACCCGATGATCCGCTGTATGCCGAGGATCTCGGCATTCCGCTCGACGAGAACTTCGGCTCGGCCACACTTGCCGGGAAGCCCCCCGCGCAAAGCGAATACCAGAAGGTGATGGAACTGGCGCTGGGAGAGATCCCGTTCGACCGGCTCGACCTGTGGTCCGCGTACCAGAACTACTACTGGAACTGCTTGCGCGACGTGGACCGCCAACTCGGACGCGTGCTCGACGGCCTCGAAGCCAGTGGTCAGCAGGATCGCACGCTCGTCGTCTACACCGCAGACCACGGCGAGATGGCCGGGGTCCACGGGCTGCGGGAGAAGACCGGCATCCCCTATCGCGAGGTCTCGAACGTCCCGCTGTGGATCCGTCACCCCGATGTGTCTGCTGGGAGTACCTCGGGCGCACTCACGAGCATGATCGATGTCCTGCCCACACTGCTTTCTGGCGCTGGCATCGATAGGGCCGCTGTGCGCGAACACCATCCACAGCTGAAGGGCGTGGACCTGATGGACGGGGTCGGCAACCGTCTCGCCCCGGAAGGCGATGGCCCCGATCCAGCGCTCGTGGAAGAGGACGGATCGAACGGCGCCGGAGAGACCGCGCACGCAGGCGAGAGATCTCACGTGCTCTTCCAATGGACGAGCATGGTTCACCTCTCGGCCGACTTCACCCAGTTCTTCGCCGAAGTGCGCATGGCCAAGACAGACGAACAACGTGCAAAGGCTGCCGCGGGGGGGCCGCCCGACATCGCGCCCTACCGTGGACACATGCGCGGCCTGTTCGATGGACGCTTCAAGTTCGCGCGCTACTTCAGCCCGCGTCAACATCATCGGCCCGAGAGTTGGGACGAACTGGTCCGCCGCAACGATCTGGAACTCTACGACACACGCAAGGACCCGGGAGAGACGACGAACCTCGCGGCCGACCTGACCACGGCGCCCCGAAATCGCATCGAGGCGCTCAATCGAGCACTCAACGAACTCGTCGATCGCGAGATCGGCATCGATGACGGCGACCATCTACCGGGGCCCGCCGGCGCCTGGAAAGCCTGAGTGCCTGTCTTCGTTGCCGTCTCGTTGCCGGGAGCCTCGTTTGCGTGAGCCGGCGAACATCAGGAACTTGATCCACCGCACGATCCACATGAGAATCCACATGAGAATCCACACAACAATCGCCTGACCCGCCGCATCGGAGTAGCCCATGTCGGACGCCACCACGGAAGCAGCCGCAGCGAAAAGCACCAGTGCACAGCCCGCGGCCGGCCGCGTGCTCGTCGACTACCAGCACCACACCGGAGAGCACTGCGCGTCGACTGCGCTGCGCAACCTGCTCGCGCATCGCGGAACTCACTTCTCCGAGGGCATGATCTTCGGTTTGGCGAGTGGGCTCGGGTTCTTCTACCTGCGCAACGACGAGATGAGCCCCACGCGGATGTTTCACGGGCGCACGATGACGCTCGAGAGCGACTTCGGCACGAACACCGGGCTCGACTTCGTCGACCGCATGGAACCCGACA
>JAJDAM010000439.1 GCA_029261905.1 Deltaproteobacteria bacterium | reverse complement strand
TCCTGGCCGAATTGCGTGAGCAGGTGGCATGAGTTGCAGGAGACGTCGTGGTTCTTCGACAGTCGCTTGTCGAAATAGAGCATCCTTCCGAGATCGGCTTTGGCGTCGGTGTAGGGGTTCTCAGCCGAGTCGGCGTTCGCGGGAAGTGCGCCGAAGATCGCAGCCGCCTTCCCCCGCAACGCTTCGCGCCCCGGCATCGCCATCGCGATCGTCTGGGGATGACCGCCCGCCGCCCATTCGCTCATGTCACCTTCCAGGTGCAGCACCTGGAAGCCGGCCTCTGTCAGCGTCTCGCTCGCGACCCCCGCGCGTCGGCCGCTCTTGCAGTAGACGACGACTTCGCGACCGGTCGGGCTCCCCAGTTCTGACAACCGGGTCGGGATCTCGTCGTAGGGGATGTTGACCGCACCGGGAACGCGACCGGACGCGAACTCAGCGGGAGTCCGCACATCGAGAATGAGGGGGACATCGCCGCCATCCATTCGCGACAGGAGTTCCACGGCCGAGATCTCACTCTCGGCCGAAAACGCAGGGGTCGGCATGAGAATCAGAATGCCCGAAACAATCCAAAGCGCCTTCAACATTTTCCCTCTCCACTTTCCATGTTCTATCCATCAAATGAACGATCCAATCGAATTGGATCAGCTGCGATGCGCGCGCATCGTTTCGGCATACTGAAAAAGAAGCATGCCTACGACCATTGCACACACGAAGATCACGACCGGCAGATGCCCAGTGGCGATCGCAGCGATCGCAGGGCCGGGACAGAAGCCGGCGAGCCCCCACCCGATTCCGAATAACGCTGCACCCGCAATCAGTCGCCGGTCGATGCCCGAAGGTACCGGAAGATCGAACGGCTCGCCGAGGAAGCTGGCCTCCCGATTCCGCGCGACCCGATAGCCCAGCGCCGACACGGCCAGCGCCGCCCCCATCACGAGCGCGAGACTTGGATCCCACCCACCGAAAAGGTCGAGAAACGACAACACCTTGTTGGGGTTGGTCATCTGCGAGATCGCAAGCCCGGCGCCGAACAGTATTCCGGCGAGTGTGGCGGAAGCGGACTTCACAGCGAACCTCCGAGAACGTGGCGAACCACGAATACGACCAAAGCCGCTGTGATCATGAAGGTACAGGTGGCCGCTAGCGAACGACGCGACCCCCGAGCCATTCCGCATACGCCATGCCCGCTGGTGCAACCGTTGCCGAGCCGCGTTCCAAAACCGACGAACAGACCCGCGACGATCAACACCGGCGTGGACGCACTGATGTCTGTCACGAGCCCGCCCTGGACCCACCCGACGAACCCCGCGCCTACCGGCAGGCCCAGCAGAAACAGAACTCTCCAAGCGTGCTGGCCCGACTCGAAGGCGAGCGTGCGACCGAGAATACCGCTGACACCAGCGATGCGACCGTTGGCGAGTAGGAGCAATGACGCGGCGACGCCGATCAACCCCCCGCCAATCAGCGCCGAAATCGGTTCGAACTCGGTCATCGTGTGCACTCCACTATCCACCAGGAGATGAATTCGACAAGAGATCAATGGACCGCGAGCAGCGCGGCGCGTAATGGCGAAACCGCGTGAATCATCGCGAAGCTCACGACCCCGAGAAGCGCAGCCGCAACGAGCCCCACGACCAGCGGCTTGAATCCCAGCGTCTTCAGACGGCTGAAACTCGTACCGAGCCCGACGGAGGCCATCGCGATGATCAGACACCAACTCGCCGCCTTGCCCGTTGTCGCGATGAAAGTCTCCCACAGCTCGACCGAGATCATCGAAGATTCGGCTGCCACCGTGTCGCCAATCGTCCGCAGAAACGTCATCGCGACGAACCCGAGAACGAACAACGGAAAAGCCTCGCGAAGCCGGAGCGATGATCCACCGGTGCCGCTGTGTTCCGAACGGTGATGCATGTAGGCGACCAGCGGGATGACGCCCAACATGAACATGTTGCGGATCAACTTCGTGACGGTCGCAGTGTTGAGCGCCTCGTCGGTGCCGAATTGCTGGAGATACACCATTCCAGCGCCCGCAACCTGCGCGGTGTCGTGAATCGCAGTGCCAAGGAAGAAGCCAGCGAGCTGGGGGTCGGATGCGAACAGCCACTCCGACAGATAGGGATAGCCGACGAGTGCGAGCAACCCGAAGACCGTCACGCATCCGACCGCGTAGCTGACCTCGTCGTCTTTGGCGCCAATCACCGGCGCCATCGCGACGATCGCGGTGTTGCCACAAATCGCTGTCCCGACAGCAACCAGTGTTCCGAGGCGACCGGGAAGCCCGAGCGCGCGATTGACCCAGGTCACGAAGATGAGCGCGGACGCGATACAGACGAAAACGATCGGCACAGCTACCAGGCCGATGGCACCGGCGGCAGTAAAACTCAAGCCAATCCCGAGCAACGCGACGCCGACTCGCAGGATTTTCTTGAGTGCGAGTTGAAGGCCCGGCTCGTACACCGAGGGAAGTCCGATCGTGTTTCGAATCAACAGACCGAGCAGGATGGCGACGAGAATCGGACTCAACGGGGTCTTGTCGAAACCGAGAACCTGGGTCCCGATCCACTCGGCCATCAGCGTCCCGAGGGCCGCGAGCGACAGCGCCAGTGCGAGTCCCGGAAGTGTACTTCCAAGAGCTTCGAAGCCGCGGTTCCCGGTCGCCTGCCACGGGGAACGCGCCGCGCGTTCCGCCGGAGACTCCGTCGGATCGACCCATTCGGGAAGCCCCTCCATGCTGCCGATCGAGGCGGCCAGATCCGGGTTCTCGTACGGGTTCCCAGACGGGGCTCCTGCTGCGACTTGCGCCATCTCACGGCTCCTGGGTTATGTCAATGTTGTGTCAAGGTCGTATCAGGGTTGTGCCGAAACACTGTCGGCGTTTCGTCAGATTCCCATCGCCTGAAAGAGCGTTGCTTCCTCGATCGCGCGATCGCCCATGACTTCGACGCACGCGTGTCCTTCGTCGCTCCATCGGGTCATTCCACCGTGAAGCGACGCAACCCGCGCAAAACCGCGGCCCTCGAGCAGGGTCGCCGCCTTGCCGGATCGAGTGCCGTACGCGCAGACGACAATGACCGGTTCGTCGCGGTCCCAGCGATCACTGGTTTCCTCGAGCTGCGACATCGGAATCAGTTCGGCATCATCGATGTGCCCGAGGGGTCCGCAGAACTCCATGTGCTCTCGAACATCGATGATTCGCAGCTCGCTCGCGTGCGCAGCGACCCAACCGGGGTTGACCACCGCGACGGATTCAGCCGTCCGTTCGATCGGTGCCCACCGGTCACGCTCCTCGCTGGAGGGTCTGGCCTCTTCTGGCTCGGTGACACCCGATGCCATGTTCGCCGGGATCGCCTCGTCGATTCGCTTCGGATACGCGAGCCGAAGGCTCCCCATGATCTTGCTGAACTCTTCCGCGGTCTTCGAGAAGCCCAACCGTGGATTGAACTGCTTCTCCTCGCCCACGGTCGTGACCGTGCGACCGCGGTAGTCGTGCCCGGGATAGAGTTTGGTGGAATCCGGAAGCGTCAGAATTTTGTCGCGCACCGACTGGAACAGCGTCTCCGCGCTTCCCTGTTGAAAATCGGTGCGCCCGCAGCCCCGAATCAACAGCGCATCCCCCGTGAAGGCCATTTCCTCCTCATCACACACGAGCGAAATGCATCCGCTCGTGTGGCCCGGTGTCTTCAAGACCTGGACGGCGTGGCCGCCGAAACTGACGAGATCGCCCTCTTCGAGCTGAACGTCTGCCGTCAGTACGCCAGCGCGCTGCCCCACGAACAGGCGGCATCCCAGCCTCTCGCGCAGCAGCCCGCCGCCGGTCACGTGGTCGGCATGCACATGGGTTTCGATCGCACCAACGAGCTCGAGACCGAGCTCCTCGATCAACTCGACGTCGCGCCCGACCTGCTCGCGCACCGGATCGATGATCACGGCTTCGCGAGTGCTTTCGTCGGCGAGCAGATAGGTATAGGTCGACGTATCCGCGTCGATCAGCTGTCTGAACAACATGAAGGATTCACCTGGCTTCGATCACCTGACTCTTCAAGTGATCTATATGAGCGAATGATCATATTGACACTTTTGAATTTGTCAATACACTCGAAACCCATGACCGCGAGAAAGGCCAGGAGAAAGCCGAAACACCCAGTATTGACGGACGAGGCGCTTCGGATGGTGGCCGGCCGTTTTCGGGCACTCAGCGATCCCACACGCCTGCGCATTCTCAGCACGTTGATGCAAGGTGAAAGCTCCGTTCAGGATCTCGTCCACACGACAGGACTCGAACAATCGAACGTCTCGCGCCACCTCTCGGTGCTGCGCCGCGAGGGGGTGGTCGAACGCAGGTCCGAGGGCAATCGCGCGGTCTACAGCATCAACGATCCCACCGTCGTCCAACTGTGCGAGATCGTCTGCGGCGGCCTGGAGGAAATGCGGGCGGGCGAACTGGAATCGCTGGCGAACGCGAAGGTCTGGAAAGGCGAAGGGATCTGAGGCGCAGAGATCGACGACTCGAGTCTCGATCGTCGACAAGTCTCCTTGCGGCTACCCGCCGGCGACCGAATTGACCAAGGTCAACTGATCGCCTTCTGAAAGAGGCTCCTCGAGTTCGGCGCGAGACTGCACCGCGACCTGATTGCGGAAGCACAACACATGCCGGCGCAGCGCGCCGGTATCGTCGAACAGATGAAGCCCGAGTGCGGCGTTCTGGCGCACGAGATCGGCGAGTGCTTCTTCAACGGTACGGCCGGTCACCGCAATTTTTCGCTCGCAGCCCGTCAAGTCTGCAAGCACCCTCGGCAGACGTACCGTCACTTGTGAATCGGCCGAGGCCGCGCTCATCCGGAAGTGAACGCCTCGACCGCCAACACCTTGGGCAAATCCGACACCAACGTTTGCCAGCTCTCGGCCCTGTCCGCACTACCGAAGACACTGCCACTCGTGGTCCCGAAGTAGACGCCGCATGGGTCCGAGCCATCGGTCGCCATCGCGCCCCGCAACACGTTCGCATAGCAATCGCTGGGCAATCCCTCATCGAAGCCCTGCCAGCTCTCGCCACGATCCTGCGTCCGGTAGACCGCCATCCGCCCACCATGTGGGAAACGGAATGAGTCTCCGGCCATCGGCACGATGAATGCCGAATGGGTTCGAGGGTCCATGCCGATCGCAAAACCGAACGAGCAGCGGTGCTCGTCGCTCAACTCCGATTGCGGCAGCCCGTTCTCGATCAACGACCACGAATCTCCGCCGTCATCGGTGCGGTACACACCGCGGTGATCCTGGCGGTAGATGACGTCCGCGTCGTTCGGATCGTGAACGACGCTGTGGACGCAATACCCTTCGCCACTCGAATCGACACCCTCGTTCTTCGAGATGAACGTCTCGCCGCCGTCGTCCGACCGGAACAAGCCCGCCGATGAAATCCCCACCCAGATCCTTTGTGGATCGTGCGCGTCGACGAGGATGCTGTGCGCACACAGGCCGCCAAAACCCGGAACGAAGGCATCGCGATCCGGGTGCTCGTCGATGCCGCGCAATGGATGCCAACTCTTGCCGCGATCGTCGCTTCGAAAGATCCCCGCCTCGGACACGCCAGCATACAGGATCTCACTCGAAGCGTGGATCTTCCAGATCTGATCTACATGACGCCCACCCGCAGAGAATTGCTCCATCGGATCCATCGCCCCGATGATGCGGTTGTGCCCGTGGTTGCCCTTGGCATCGGATGGGTAGCGGGGAGCTCCTTCGAGTTGTGTCCAGGTCTTCAAATCGTCGCTCGCCATCACGGTGGCGCCCCAGACATCGTGTGTGACGCCGGCATAGGTGCGGCCCGATGGGTCGCGGGCGAACGACGTGACGAGCCAGCCCTTCATCAGCAGCGGGCTCCTGCTCCACTGTGTTCGGCTTTCGTCCGAGCGAAGAACCATCGCTCCTTTCTGTGTCCCGACCAGAACCGTTGCGCTCATGCGGCTGACCTCCGGCCCGAGTGTCTCGCAGACGGGACGCATGTGTAAATCAAAAAACGGGCCGCGGCCGAATTCGATCGTCCGGCGTCGCATACACGGCTCTTCGACTCAGGCGCGCTGCCTTGCCTCGAGCCCCCAATCGACTCCATTGCGCAGCAGACGTTCGAACGCGTCGGTCTGCCAGGGTCCACGAAATTCCAGCGGCGTCTTCCCTGCCTCGTCCACACTCACGTCGACGAAGGGTTGGATGTTGGTCGTGGGCGTGTGGCAGTGCCCCAGCGCAAAGTAGGCTACGGCGCCATGTCCGTACGCGCGCAGCAGGCCAAGCACGCGCTCCCTCCCATCGGCGCCGACGGAAGTGTCTTCGCCATAAGTGAAGCCAAACTTTCGCGGCGCGGGATCGGACGCGTCGAGATCAGAAGTGGACAACAGCACGACGCTGTCGGCCGGAGCCGTGAGTTCGATCAGATAGAGCTCGTCCATCACCTCGAACGAAGCTGGCAGACCGAGGGTGATCGGATGGGAGGCGTTGCGGACATCGACCTGGAACTTTCGGATCGGCGGATGATTCAGGAAAAATGCGCCGAGAACTTCGTGGTGGCGCGCTCTCGACATCATGCGTCCGGGCGCGCCGTCGGGCATCGGCACAGCACGGCCACCACTGGTGCCGTGCAACGCCAGCCAACGCCCTCCCGAATTCAGCCAGGCTGCGATGGCGTCGCACTCGTGATCATCCGGATACGGTCCTGCGACGTATGTCACCAGCAGGTCGCAGTCTGGCAGGTGACTGGCGACATCCTTGAAATCTGCTGACACACTGATCGACGCGCGCCCTTCCAGCAGATCCAAGATCCTGAGTCGCGCGTAGTCGATGTCGTGCCCAGCCGACGACCCGCGAGGGAAACCTCCAGCCACGAGGTGCGCTCGAGCGGGTGCCAATTTTGTATCCATCACTGGACCTCATTTTCGAACAGCGGTTCGCACGCGCTGCCGGAACCGGACTGCGAAATCAGCGCAGGCTGCGCATCCCCATTCGACCGACGAGCCCGACGAGCCAGGGGAACAGACGCTTGGCCCAATACCCCGTCCAGGCCTCTGGTGAAACAGGGGCCAGTCCGCGGTTCTTGGCAATGGCCTTCAGGATCCCCTCCGCGACTCGCTCGGGGCCGTAGTTTCGCCGCTCGAATGCACGGGCACCCTGTTCGCGGCGCTCGTCGGTGGCGAGAGGACCATAGTTGCGTCCGGTGCGGACGATGGCTGTATTGATCACACCCGGACAAATCGCGGTGACACCGATTCGATGTTCGGCGAGTTCGATCCGCAACGACTCCGACAGGCCGACGACTCCGAACTTCGTCGCGCAATAGGCGGTCATTCCCGGCGCCTGACAAAACCCGGCCATCGAAGCGATGTTGACGACATGCCCGCCATTGCCGGCCGCGATCATTCTGGGAACGAATACGTGGCACCCGTATGCGACCCCCTTCAAGTTGATCCCCACGATCCGGTCCCATTCGTCGAGTGGGACGTCGACGAAGAGTCCTCCGACGCCGATGCCCGCATTGTTGACGACGATGTCGACGCGTCCGAAGGAAGCATCGACCTGGTCTGCGAACGCGCGTAGGTCGTCTTGTACGGCGACATCGACGCGAGCCGAAGTGACGCGGCGTCCGATCTTCTCGATCGACTCGGCGGTTTCCTTCAGACCGGGCTCATCGATATCGCAGATCGCGATGTCTGCGCCGCGGCTGGCCATTGCCAACGCGGTGGCTCGGCCGATTCCACTGGCCGCGCCCGTGATGACCGCGACCTTTCCAGAGAGATTCTTGGTGTCCATGACGAATACCTCCCCAACTGGCTCGACATCCGGACCCCGACCGCGGGCGACCCGGACGGCGCGCCTGGCGACAGGTAGCAAACGTGTATGCTTCGATGCCGCTCGCAATCAAAAAGGGGAGAAATCGAATGCTCGGATACACCACCATCGGCACCAAAGACATGGATCGCGCCGTTTCCTTCTACGACGCGCTGCTGGGAGAGATCGGGGCCTCGCAGCTGTTCGGAATGGACCGCATCAAGTTCTACGGCACGGCCACCGACCAGGCGATGCTCGCACTGTGCATTCCGTACAACGAGGAAGCCCACGAGCCCGGCAACGGCAACATGGTGGCGATTCCGGGAGGGTCCAGAGACGGCGTCGACAAGCTCTACGCCAAAGCACTGGAACTCGGCGCGACCGACGAGGGACCGCCCGGCGAGCGACTACCGGTCTTCTACGGAGCCTACGTCCGAGACCTCGACGGCAACAAGCTGTGCTTCTTCGAGATGAAACTGGGCTGAGTGACGCGAAGCGCTGCTAGCCGACGGAGGGAGGCCTCGTCACCAGAAGACCGTTCGAGCTCGAGATACGACCGGGCGGGTCGTATCTCAGCTCGGCTCGAGTTCGCCCGCGATCCAGTTCGCGTACGATCGAGGCGGCTGGAAAGCCAACCAGAAGAACACGGCGGTCAGCAAACCGTGCGCCGCATAACACATCGTGACCCACGGAGTTTCGGGGCCCAGCAGTCCGAATGCCAGCTGTGCGATGGCACCGATGGCGATTCCCTGGGCGGCAATTCCGGTTGCCAGCCCCCACAGCAGAAAGCGGTTGGTCAGCAGTGCGTCAGCGAGGCCCAGGCTGAGCCGTCGTTTCATCGTGCGCCAGTACAGCAGCGCCTCGACTGCGCTCCAGGCCATCGTGCTCACGTAGATTCCAGAACTCGTGAATGCGAGCGGGCGCGCTTGAAGAACAACCGAATCGCCCTGCGAGATCGCGTACGCGACCAGCCCGAACATCGTCATCACCAGCGACGTGCAGAACGCTCGAGCCACGCCGCTGTCGGCGCGATAGACGCGCCAGGTGAACACGCACAACGCACTCATTCCGACGTTGACTCCGATGATCGGAACGAAGCTCAGCACCGCGCGAAGCGCTTCGTCCGAAACGGTCGATGCGATCACGAATCCACCACCCACGCCCAGGGTTCCCAAACCGAGAATGAGAATCGAGATCAGCAGCTCGGGAAACTCACGGGTCTCCCGGTACAACAACAGCAAGCGGCCTGCTGCGAGCGCGGTAACCGCAATGAACAACCCGACGACGATCCAACTCACCAACGGCACGATCCTCCCGATGGACATTTCGGGTGCCCCGAATGATGGCTTGAGCTTCGGATTCAGTTCTTGTAATTCGGTTGCGCGTCGTGCAGTGCGAAGCGATTCGAACTCCCGTGAGACGTCGTCTGGGGCGTGGGCGTCACTGCAGATATCCGAGCTTGCGAAGCCGGACCTTCTGGGCGGGGCTGAGCCCCTCGGCATCTTCGTCCATCGGATCGGCGGCCAGCACGTGCTCGAGTTCCGCCCGGAGCCGTTTCACCACGTCCGGCTGCGCGTCGGCCACGTCACGCAGTTCCCCCGGATCATCCCCGATGTCGAACAGGCGATACTCATCCCCTTGTGGACGCGGAACGTAGACGAGCTTCCAGTCGCCCTCGCGAATCATCCGCTGCTTTCCGCGCACTCCGGGGTAGTGGCGCTCGGGATCAACACCGTCGAAGGAGCGACCGGTTTCTCCATATAAAAATCGGGAACTCGCTCTCTCGGCGGTATCGAGCAGACTTCTACCAGGCAAGCCATCCAGATTCTCGATCCCGGCTGCGTCGAGCAGTGTGGGTAGGATATCGATCACGCTGACGGGGCTGTCGACTCGTTTTCCGCCGCGCCACGAGGGATGGGTTTGCGGCAGGCGCACCAACAGAGGCACGTGCATCGTGGGCTCGTCGATTCGCGGCCCGTGTTGCAGGTATCCGTGTTCACCGAAGCTCTCGCCGTGGTCCGAAGTAAAGAGCACGATCGTGCGTCCCCAGATCGAGCTTTGTCGCATGCGCTCCAGCAGAAAACCGATCATGTCGTCGGCCAGACGCAGTTCCGCGTCGTAGTGGACGATGACGTGTTCCCGAGTGCGTTCATCGTGAGGCTGCCAGATGAGGTTCTTGAATGCGTCCGCGTTCCGCAGCTCGATCCCCTTCCCCACTCCGAGCAGCTCGATACCGTAGGAGCCGCGGTTGAAGCTGTGGTCCTCCGCATCGCAAGAACCGAAACGCTCGGGTTCGCCAGTGTTGTAGGGCCAGTGCCCGCCGCTCAAACTCACGAACGCAAGGAAGGGCTTGTCGCCCGGTCTTTGCATCCAATCGAACAGCCTCCCCAGCAGGCGCGCTTCAGCGTTCTCGGGCTCTGCTGCGCTGGGCTTCGCAGCTCCGACGATCTCATCGAAGCCTCGACCCCGTGTCATCTGCCGGATGAAATTCCCGACTTCGAAGACGCCGGTGCGATAACCCGCCTGGGAAAATGCGGTCGCCAGCGTCGCGATCGACTTGGGGATCGGATTGTCGAAGATGTGACGAACCCCATGGACGGGCGGGGTGACGCCGGTCAGGATCGAGGAAAAGGACTGCCACGTACGCGGCGCCACCGTGGAGGCGCGCTCGAATACCAGGCTCTCGGTTCCAAGCCGCTCGAGCGCGGGCGTCGTCTCCCGCTCGTATCCGTAGAGGGAAAGATGGTCGGCTCGAATCGTATCGGGGACGATGACGAGTACGTTCCATTCCTGTTCCTTTGCAGGCTCACCGCATGAAGCAGTCAGCAGCATTCCCAGAGCAAGCAGTAGCCGCCACGACCTTCGCTGTGGACCATTTGATAGTCTCAGACATCGCGGGACCACTGCGATAGCTCCTGTACGCTGTATACGTCGCGAAAATCCGTGGAATGGGCGAGTCAGCGAGTATAGGGCGGAGATCTTCACAATGGCTTTTCGACCGCGGCACTTGTAACGACAATTTCGAGTCGCATGTCTCGCAACACATCGATCGCTCTGCTGGCAGTACTCGCCGCGCTCGTATTCGTGCATCGCGTTTGGGTCGAGGCACCCCGCGAGCATGGCTTCGAGAGCTACGACAATTCGGCGTACTTCTTTCCTTCGGCCGTATATCTTCACGACTCGCTGCGCGAAGGGCGCTTACCGCTTTGGAACCCCTATCAACTGGCGGGCCAACCCTTCGTGGCATTGCACGTCCCGGGCGCTCTGTATCCGCCCAACCTGCTGCTGATCGGAATGCTGCCACCCGCGATGGCGCTCGCCGCGCTGACGATGCTGCACCTCTGGATCGCCGGAGCCTCCAGTTGGATGTTTGCAGCGCGTCTGGGACTGGGTGCGCCTGCATCCGCCGCCGCGGCAGCGGGATACATGCTCTGTGGATCGCTGGTGTCAGGCGTGTACAACCCGACCTATCTGGCCACGATGGCCTGGCTTCCCGCCCTATTGTGGGCGATTCACGGACTGTGCAACAGCAACGCTCGACCGCGATATTGCCTGGCCCTCGCGGTGGCACTCACGCTTTCGTTTTTGGGCGGTCACTCGCAGGGCTTCGTCTACTCACTACACCTCGCTCTGCCGTACGGCCTGTTCGCATTGTTCGCAGTCGCGGAACGTGGGCATCGGATTCGCGTGCTGATACTCGCCGCGGTAGCCGGCATTCTGGCTGCAGGGTTCGTCGCGCCACAAGCGCTGCCGACCCTCGAACTCCAACAACAAGCGGTCCGGAGTCTCGAAGGTCACTCCCTGCCGGTCGCTACGTTGGCCTCCTACACGCCTACACGCATTCTGCGGGGTCTGCTGGGACAGCCCGCGCCGATGATCCCAGAACACCCCACAGGTCCACTTCGCTGGGCAACGGCATGGCCTCTTCTGGGGTTGCCACTCCTTCTGTTCGGTTTCTCGTCGCGCTCACTACGAACGCATTGCTTCTTCTTCACACTCGCCGCGATCGCGGCCGCATTTTTTGTCATGGGACGACACACTTCATTCTATTCCGTCTATTTCGCGCTCCCGTTCGGCGACCTGTTCCGATCCCCCATGCGGTTCTCATTCGTGTACAGCTTCTGTGTCGCAATCGGCATCGCGATCGGAGTCGAAGCCGTCGCCCAGCGGCTGCGTGGCTCCGGCCGCGCGGGAGCGATTGCTGTTCCCACCGCGCTGGCAGTGGTGCTGGCGATCGACCTGTACTCGCGAAGCGCCCTCGTCGCGACCCACCCCACACTGGAAGCCGGGGGCGAGGAGTCGTCCACCGAGCTGGTCCAACGACTCGCGAACAGCCCCGGGCGTGAACGGGTACTGGTGGGGCCCTTCAGAAAAGGTGGCGCGTCCCCGTTGACGACGAAATCGGGCATGGTGCACCGATTTTTCGCGGTCCCGGACTACGAGCCCGCTATCCCCGAGGCGTATCGCCGCTATTTCGAACAACCCGATCCAGCCTGGCACGGCGAACTGGGCGCCAAGAAGACTCCGCGCCTACCCACGCTCGTGCGGCAGCTCGATATGATGAGTGTCCGCTACTACCTGGCGCCCTCGGACGGCGCGATCGGCGACCTGCGAAACGCAGCCGGCGGGCGCGGAATCGAGACGGACGGCGCGATTCTGTTCGATCATGAAGGGGCCCTGCCCCGCGCCTATGCGGTGTCGCGAGTCGTCGTCGAGCCCGACCCGGATCGAGCGACGCAGAAAATTCTCGCGCAGAATTTCCAGCCAAAGCGCGAGGCGGTTGTGGATGCGATCGACCCGAAGGGCCTCGGAGCAGCGCTGGTGGCATCACCGGCGAATCCGAAGCGCGAAGTTCCGCAAATTCGCACCCATCGCGTGTCGATCGCGTCGTATCAGCCGGAAAAGGTGGTACTCGACGCTCAATGCGCGCAACCCTGCCTCGTCGTCCTGACCGATCTGTTCTACCCCGGCTGGCGGGCTTTCATCGAGGGCGAAGAACAGCGTGTGCATCGGGTCAATACGCTCTACCGAGGCGTGGTCGTCCCAGCGGGCAGTCACCGTGTCACCTATCGATTCGAGCCCCAACCATTCTACATCGGTGTAGCGATCGCGTGTACGACGTTGCTGGTCGCCATCGCGGCTTGCCTCGTTGCAGTGCGACGCTCGTCGAAGCAACTGAGACCTGGACCGCTCGCGACCCGCTCTTTATCGTCGTCTGACTGAAGCCTCGACGACACCCGCGACTCATGGAACGCTCTGGACCGCCCTTTGGAGAAATCATGACCACCAAATCAATCGAAGTCGACTACCTGTTCACGTTACGCGCGGCGACCGGTGAGCCCCATCCCGTCGGGAAGGGCCCGAAAGGCACTCGGGTCATCGTCGCTGTCACCGGCGGCAGTTTCGAAGGCCCGCGTCTGCGCGGAAGCGTCGAAACACCCGGAGGTGACTGGGTCACCATTGCGGGTGGCGGCGTCGTTCGGCTCGATGTGCGACTCCTGATGAAGACCGACGATGGCGCTGAGATTCTCGTCACCTATTCCGGAACCGGCCATACCCAACCCGATGGGTCCCTCGAGATCCGAACGGCGCCGACGTTCGAGACCGGCGACGAGCGCTACACCTGGCTCAATGGCATCCAGGCCGTGGGGATCGGACACACCGTTGCGGGCGGCGTGGAGTACGACGTCTACCACGTGCTGTAATTCGCCGACAACCTCACGCTGCGGCGCCGACACGCTATCGTTCCGTCGCGTCCGCCGGAGGCTCCGATGACTCTATCGTTCGACCCCACGCGGCCAGAAGACCGTGTAGACCCCTACCCCGTCTATCGACGGCTCCGCGACGAAGCCCCTGTGCACTGGGCACCCGACCTTCGCTGTTGGATCGTGTCGCGTTACGACGACGTGATGCACGTACTGAAGACGCCGACCACCTATTCGTCGCGCGCCATGTTCACATTGCTGATGAACGGTGGTGCCGATTCGAACCCGCCGCTGAACTTCGAGATCGTGAAATTCCTGGCACGAATGGCGATCAAGACCCGAATGAACCCACTGGGTTTTGCGACAGCGAGAACCCTGATTGCCGAGGACGGCGCGAGCCA
>JAJDAM010000438.1 GCA_029261905.1 Deltaproteobacteria bacterium | reverse complement strand
CCTGTGAGCTGCACCGGTGAGCGAGGATCGAAGTGCCTCGTCCAGTTGAGATGCTTCCCAGCGAACCTAGACGATTGAATTCCGGGCCAATCCCAGGCCAAAGCCCAGACCCCGTCTGGATCGGGAAGCCCTGGCTGGTCTCGGAACTCGCATAAGCACTGGAATTCAATCTGGAAAATGGCGCGCCGGGAGGGACTCGAACCCCCGACCCTCAGGTTCGAAGCCTGATGCTCTATCCAGCTGAGCTACCGGCGCGCAATCGGGATCGTCAGACGGGCGAACCCGGCCGACGGTCACCACCACGGCGAACCGTGGCAAACCTGGGACAGCGGTTGGATACCTGAACGGACTGAGCGGCGCCACTCGGGAAAGTGCCGACGGGAGAGCGGGTGGGCTGCGCGCGAACCCTCATTCGCTTAGCGGCTCGCTCATCGCTCGCAGCTCCCCCTCAGGTTCGAAGCCTGAACGGAGTTACGAAATCCGAACGGTTACGCGATTCCGAGCGGGAAAGCGGGAATCAGCGACGGGAATTCGGGCACGATTTCGTCACACTAGAATCGACCCCGGCATTCGTTCAGGAGTAGCCGCCGCCGGGGAGGCGTGATTGAATTGGGGGCGGAGAGATCGCTTGGCCAACCAACCCGACGACGACACGACACGACCGCACTCCGAGCCTCTCAGCGGTGAGGACCTCGGCTTCTGGTGGGGTGACCAGCCGCGCCAGCGAACCACGATGGCGATGCTGCTCTTGCTCGAGCACCGGCCTCACACTGCGCGGCTGCGCGCCGCCATGCAGCGCGCCGTCGACGCGGTGCCGAGACTCCAGCAGCGCGTCGTGGACGCACCCCTCGACTTGGCGCGGCCGCGCTGGGAGGACGACCCGACCTTCGATCTCGACTTCCATGTGCGCCGCTATGCCCTTTCGCACGCCGACGGCGACACCCAGCACGCGACGCTCGAGGACCTGTTCGCGGCGCTCGGCCCGATCTACGAGCGGCCCTTCGACCGCACGCGACCGCTCTGGGAGCTGATCGAACTCGACGGCCCGGGCGAGGGGTCCGCGCTCTTCTTTCGCCTGCACCACGGCGTCGCAGACGGGGTCGGGGGCAACGCGATCATCGCGGCGATGACGGATGCCAGCGACTTCGTTTCAACAGACGAGACCGGCGCGGATCCGCACCAGCGTGAGCGGGCAGAACCCGGTGCGTGGGACGAGAGGAGTTTTGGCGATCGGCTCGTCGAGGCCATCGGCCACCGCGTCGAGGAGGGCTGGGAGCGTGCCAGCTCGATAGCGAGCGGTGTGTTCACCCTCGCCTCGAGCCCATCGGCCTGGCGCGAGGCCGGCCGCGTCGTGTCGGATGTGGTGGAGAGCATGAGCGAACGCGTCGATTCACCACTCGAGAGCTTCGGCCGCTCTCGCCACCTGACCGGTTTCCAGCTGCCCTTCGAGCCGCTCCGCGAGGCCAAGGCCAAGCTGGGTGGCCAGATGGTCGATCTCATGCTGACTGCCGTCGCCGAAGCCTTCGGTGCCTGGCATCGAGTCCACGGCTTCCAAGAGGTCAGCGAGGCGATGACGCTGGTACCGATCAACCTGCGCCCGCGCGGCGAACAGGGGCTCGACGCGGGCGTCGGCAACCGCGCCACCGGCGTGATGGTGAAGCTCCCGATCGGCGAGTGCGACCCGATCGCGCGCTTCCGCGAGATCCACGAGCGCGTCGTCGAGCGCAAGGGCCACCCTTCCGTGGAGCACCTCCCGAAGTTCGCCGAGGCCCTGGCCGCACTGCCGCGCGGGCTCGTTCGCACCGTTTCGCTCAAGGGGAGCGAGGCCGTGCAGCTGATCGTGACGAACGTTCCCGGCATCATGCAGCCGCGCTACCTGGCGGGCGCGCGAATCGTCGGCGGCTATCCGTTCGCACCTCTCGCGCCGCGTTGCCCAGTGAGCGTTGCATTGTACGGCTACGACGGATGGCTCTACGTGGGGATCGACGCGGACGGGACCGCGATGCCCGACTACGCGGCGTTTGCGACGATGCTCGAGACCTCGTTCCGCGAACTCCTCGCGGCGGCCGGGGTGATGATCGAGCCGGCCGGAAACGAGGCGGAGTAGGGAGTAGGCTACGAGCGCGACTCCGGTGGATCCGCCACTGCCTTTTGCGCGGCGGCGAGGATGCGAAGGGGCTCGCGCCACTCGGGTCGAGTCTCGAGCGCAGCCATCGTCGTCTCGAGCGCTCGCCTCGCGACCGGGGTGCGCGCTGCCGGCTCCATCAGGTTGATCGGGATCACTTCGAGGTCCGACGCCGTGGGCTGGAGCAACACGACGGGTGTCCCCTTTCGCTCGACCCGGCTCCGCTCCCAGCCGAGCCGCCGCCCGATGCGCTGTTTTGCGCGCCCCTCGATTCGGTGCACAGCCCCGGTGAAGCGGTCGACAGGCCCTTCGTAGGAACGCCCCTCGAGCGACGACATCGGATTGATGCAGATCACCAGGTCGAGACCCCTCCCGGCCAGCAGGTCGAGGTTCGAGACGCTCCACACGCCGCCGTCCACGAAGCGGCGCCCCGCGATGCGCACGGGAGCGAAGAAGGCCGGAATCGCGCACGACGCCCGCACTGCGCGCGCGATATCCGTGACCGGCGCGCCCTGTCGCCCCAGCGCGACGCGGTTTCCGGATTCGAGGTCCACGGCCACCGCCCAGTACTCCCTCGACGACCAGCCGCGCTCCTGCACCCGCTCGATGATCTGTCCAATGTTCCTGGTCGAGACGACCCCCTCGCCGATCAGCCCGGACACGAACAGCTCGAGCGGTGTGTGTTGCGGCCGCAGCAGTCCGCGCAGCACCGCGCGCGGGCTCGAGAGGAAGGGGCGGGGCAGGATTCCGGTACGCGGATAAAGATTCTCGGTCAACTCCATATCGGAGTGGCCCGCGAACGCGCGCGCCAGCGCCTCCCAGTCCGCGGCGCTGGTTCCCGGCGCAGCCTCGATGTCCGTCAGGGGCTCGCCGGTGATGTAGCGATACATCCCCTCCGTGGGCACGCCGAGTGCAGAGAACGCTCCGTTGACTGAACCCGCAGAGGTCCCGACTGTGATGTGCGATTGGACGGGATCCCACCCCGAGACCCGCCGGATGCCCTCGAGCACACCACTCAGATAGGCGTTGCCGATGACACCACCGCCGCCGAGAACGAGACCGATGCGGGGTCCGCGCACGTTGCCTCCAACCCTGTCCGCCGCCCGAGCCAACCAAGGTGACCAACCGATCGGCGGATTCTGCCACAGCTCAGCGGTGCGCGCCGATCTCATCTCGGATTCGAGCGCGCCGCGGGCGACTGCGACCTCAGGCCAGCGCGCGTCGCAACCCGGCTGGGGTACCGTCTCTTTCATGTGCGATTCCGTCGTTGCCGTCGGTGCCGAGACATCCTCTCGGGCCACGCTTTTTGCGAAGAACAGCGATCGAAAAGCGGACGAGTGCCAGCCGTTGCTGCAGTTTCCCGAGGCGAGTTACCCGCCCGAGGCGCGGCTCC
>JAJDAM010000437.1 GCA_029261905.1 Deltaproteobacteria bacterium | reverse complement strand
ACGAGCGCGAACATCGATGCGACGAGCCTGGTTGCGTTGTTCACGGATGTCGACATCACGGCGCAACCTTCGGCTTCACTTGCATCACATAGAATCCCTTCCCGACCGCAGTTGGGAAATAGACCCGGCCCCCGAACCCCGGCGGCGTCAGCGAGTTGATCGTCAGCGGCTCGAAGAAGTCCGACTCGGCGAGGATCTTGCCAGTCGCGGCGTCTCGCCAGGTCAACTGCTCGGTGTATTTGTCGAGCGTGAACACGGCTTCCTGGATGGTCTGTTTCTCCGACGCGAGCTTGATGTTGGTGAGCAGCAGCACGCGCCGGTCCTTCGGTCCGATCAGCGGCTGGAACGTGTTCGAGATCGCGTCGACGACGAACGCGACTTCGAGCTTGCCGGTCTTGGGATCGATCTTGATGCCGGCCACTTTCTTCATGCCCATGTCGGCGGAGTAGATCATTCCGTTTTCGGGATCGGCCCCGGCCTTCGGCGGAGCGAAGCTCCACTCGCCCGGCTGGAGATCGCCGAACGGAAAGATCGTCTCGACTTTCTTGGCGTCGTCTTCGTGGATCACGACCACACTCGAGGCAGCCTTGTTCGAAAACAGCCCGTTGAGTTGAAACGCGATCCATTCCCCCACGACCGATGGTGCGGTCATCGCCGTCTGGCCAGGCTGCTGCGGCCGCACGATCCAGTTTTCGTCGGCTGACAACTTCTGGCTCTTGGGGTCCCAGTAGTAGCGTCGAGCGGTCTGGGTCATCCCCAAGTAGATCGCGATCCGGTCGCCATGCGGGGTGACGATGTGTGGTGAGGCCGCAGGCTCCGGCAGCTGAAGTTGCGAAAGCACCTCGAGGGTCTCGGGATCGACCGCGAGCAGCACCGAGTTGGGCATCTTCATGCCCTGCGCGACGCACTTGATGATGCCCATCGTCCCCTGCACCTTGCAGCCGACGGGCCGCGACTGGTTCTTGAGGATCAGCGTTCCGTCGGGTGCCACGGTCACGTGCTTGAAGTTCGTGTCCTCGGCCGGCGCTTCGCCGGACGGCAGCGTGTTGAAGTTCAGGATCTGCCCGGTGTCTCCGTCGAGCAGCACGATCCGGGTCGACCAGGCGAAAACGATGTTGCCGCTTTCGAGGATGTTCAGGTTGGCGTTGCCGATCCAACGGCCCGAGGCGTGGGGGTTGTCGAGGTAGGTGCGCCAGATCTGCTCGCCGGTCGTCGCGTTGGCCTTCGCGACGTAGGGGCCGGCCTGCAGCGGATCGGCCGGTGTCGGAAATTCTCCGCCCACGAGGTACAGCTCACCGGGCTTTCTGTTGTTCATGTAGGAGATGCCGGTGTAGTCGTCGATACTCCGCCAGGCAAACACTTGATTTGGGCCGTCGTGTGAACCCGTGAACGTTGCGCACGGGAACAAACCGCTGCGCTGCGCGTCCGCGATCTCGGCCCCATTGAGCGACGAGTAGTAGCCGGGTGCCGGGTGCTTTCGAGCGCAGTCGAGTTCCTTCGGATAGAGCGAGACATCTCCCGGCATGGGTCCGTGAGCCGCAACTTCGTTCGAACTCGATCCCGCTTCGCGCTCGGCGGATTGCGAAGTTCCCACAGTCGCGAGTAGCGCGATGAGTGCGGTAGCGATGAGCTGTATGGTGATCGACGTTTGCATCGGATCCTCCGGCTTCGTGTGACTGTGGTCTGGGCTTCTACCGCGTGGTCAGTTGGCCGTGACTCCGCGACCGACAGGCCAGCTGCCATGGCCCGATCGAAACACCGCGCTGTTGGTAGGGGTGGGATTTTGACACGGTGTCAGTGAAATTCCAGACCCTTTTCGAACTGCGCGCTCGAGCGCGCGGGAGGGGGATCAGCCGTTCGGTTCGTCGGAAGTTCGGTCGGGATAGAGCGTCTGGATCCAGATATGCTCGAGCGTCGCCAGGACCGGTGCGGCATCGCGTCGGCGCGAGCGTCCGAACCAGTGGTCGAGATAACCGAGATCGAGCTGATTCAGCGCGATGGCCGTCTCCGCGGCATCCAGCGCGGGGATTTCGCCGGCGCTCTGCCCTCGCCGGATTGCGTCGGCGATGGCTCGCTCGAGCACCGCGCGTACCCGGGTGAAGGTGCGCTCGAGCTCATGGTCTTGCATTGCGGCGTCCTGAATTCCCCGCAGTACCCGGCCCCGGCGCTGCCAGACATCGACCACCGCGGATAGCGAGCGGCGCATGCCGTCGCTCGTCGGGACGGGTTGAGAGAACCAAGGCGCCGCCGCGTCGAAGAATTCCTGCTGCAATTGGAGCAACAGCGCTGCGGCCAGATCGTACAGATCCGTGAAGTACACATAGAAGGAAGAACGACCGACGGAAGTCTCGGCCATCAGACGGGCGACGGTGAGCTCGCGAAACCGGTGGCGCGACAGGAACGCCCCCGCTGCCTGAAGGATCTCTTCGCGTGCGTCTTCCGCGGAGCGGCGGGGAGTCGGACCATCGTCAATACTGCGGGCTATCATCTGGCCACCATCGGTGCACGGGTTCGAAGACTCGCATTTCCGCCGCGACCGCGCCAAGAGCAGCGCGTCGCGCTGTCGACGTCATCGCGGTTGACATCGTGTCATCGATATTCCAAGGTCCGCTATCCACGGTCCGCTATCCCAGTTCCGCTATCCAAGGTCCGCTATCCAAGGTCCAATACGCAAGCTCCAATACCGCTGTCCAAGGCGCGCGGCCTGAGGGGAACTCGTGGTTGCCTGATTGAGTTCGCTACCCCCGCAACGCGGGTGATACTGGGGGTCTTCGCTCGATGAATCACCAAAACGACTTCACGCAGGTTCACAGACTCGCGGCAATCGCTGCGTTGGGCCTGCTGTGTTTGGTACTGAGCTCCTGCGCGTCGCCTGTACGTGCGGTCCGGGGCGATCGGCAGGACGCCCATCGCGACCTCACGCGCAGCGCCGTGACGACCGGCGAGCTGAGCTGGCCGACTCGCGACGTTCTGCTCGAACGCGGCTTGCTCGAACCGTACAGCACCGACCCGGAAGCCGCCGTAGGGGCACTGCACCAACGAATGATCGCGGAGGACGGTCATTACGACCTGCTGTTCGCGCTCGCCGAGGCCTCGTACCTGTTAGGCGAACGCACAGGGAGCCGGGAGTACTTGCTGGCAGCCGTCGTGTACGCCTATGCGTTCCTGTTCCCGGAACAACCGGGCGAGATGCGGCCCGGGCCATTCGACCCTCGTCTTCGCGGTGCTGCGGATCTCTACAATTGGGCGTTGACCTCGGCATTTGCGTCCGATGACGATTCGGAAGTGATCCTGCGCGCCGGCGACTTCACGGTGCCGTTCGGCAGCGTCGCAGTTGCGTTCGATGAGTCCGATCTGCGCACCGGAGATCGCGAGCTGTACAAGCTGATTCCGGTCGCCGAGCTGCAGGTTCGCGGTCTGAAGATGCGCTACCGCTGGGCCGGCATCGGTGCTGCGCTGGCTGCTTCGACCCGCCGGGTCGACACTGCGTCGGGCCCTGACATGGTGGCGCCGATGCTCCAGGTTCCGGCGACGATGCTGCTGCGAATCGAAGACGCACGTCGCTCGATCGTAGAAGGACGTGACCTCGCCG
>JAJDAM010000436.1 GCA_029261905.1 Deltaproteobacteria bacterium | reverse complement strand
TCCACAGGCCGTACGAGTCGTATCCCGAATCAGTGGGAACATCTTGCTGTTGACCGCCGCACAGAACCGCGGCGCGGGCTTCATCGCCTACGACCCCGATCAGGAGGATCCATCCACACTGTCGCTGCTCGATGCACTGGTCGAAGGCGAACTGTTCGATTCTGCGGATGCCAAGGGAATCATCCTGGGCCGGAAACTCGCCCAGAACCTCGAAACGCGAATCGGACGAAAAGTCGTCTACACACTGACCGACAAGAACGGCGAGATCGTACAGGAGGCCGTTCGCGTCACGGGCATCATCGCCACCGGATCGCCGAGTGTGGACGCGGGCCTGGCGCTACTGCCCATCGGCAGCCTCCGCACATCGCTACGCTTTGCCGCCGATGAAGCTACGCAGGTCGCGCTGTTCTTGTCCGACCAGCGCGCGGCCGGCGATGTTGCGGCGCGGCTGGGAGATCGCCTGGATCGGAAGTCGGCCGTGCTCACGTGGCAGGAAATTCAGCCGGACCTGGCGGGATTCATCGCGATGAAGGTTGCGGGTGCGCAGTTCATGGAGGCCGTCATCATGGTGTTGGTAGCGGCCGGGATCTTCAACACGATCTTCGTCAGCGTGATGGAGCGCTTGCGCGAATTCGGCGTGATGATGGCGATTGGTTTCACGCCATCCCGGCTGTTCGGCCTGGTCATGTTCGAGAGCCTGTGGCTCGGGCTCTGTGGCCTGGTCCTGGCTGGCCTCGTCACGGCCTGGCCGTACCACTACCTCTACACCAAAGGCATCGACATCTCGGCGCAGATCCCGATCGAAAACACAGAGGTCGCAGGAATCGCGATCTCGACGGTGATGCGCGCAGAGATCTACCCGGAGAATGCCGCGATCATCGCGGGGCTGGCGCTGCTCGCAACACTGCTTTCCGGGTTGTATCCGGCTTGGAATGCCGGGCGCGTTGCGCCGGTCGAAGCGATTCGGGTGGGATGATGGCCACAGCGATCGTCAGTGAATCGAGTCCGTCGCGCTCCGGTTCGATCGTCGAACTCGACAACGTCACCAAAGAGTACCAGCAGGGTTCGCTCCGCGTTCAGGCGCTGAGAGGGCTGTCGTTTCAGGTCGAGCCCGGCGAATTCGCGGCCATCTGTGGGCCGTCGGGTTCGGGCAAGACGACAGCACTGAATCTGATCGGCGCGCTCGACCAGCCGACAAGTGGTCGCGTAATGCTCGAGGGTCGTGATCTTTCGACGATGTCCCGTCGCGAATTGAGCCACATCCGCCGAGATCGAATCGGATTCGTGTTCCAGGCATACAATCTGCTGCCCGTTCTGACCGCCTACGAAAACGCCGAACTCGTATTGGCGCTTCAAGGTGTGGACCTCGACGAACGTCGGAGGCGAGTCATGAAGCTTCTCGCCGACGTCGGACTCGAGGGAATGGAATCTCGACGGCCGAGCGAGCTGTCCGGCGGGCAGCAACAGCGGGTCGCGATCGCCAGAGCGATCGCCGCCGATCCGGCCGTCGTCCTCGCAGACGAGCCCACCGCGAACGTCGATTCCGAGACCGCCTGCCGCCTGCTCGACATCATGGAAAAACTCAACGTCGACCACGGTGTGACGTTCATCTTCTCGACCCACGACCCGCAGGTATTCGAACGCGCCCGACGCGTGATCCGCGTGGTCGATGGCCGAATCGAATCCGATGTCAGGCAAGCGGGCAGCGCGCCCAGCCCCGCTCCCTCCGGAGACACGGGCCCGACGAAGTGACGGCGCTCGATTTCTGGTTCGAGTTCGGCAGTACCTACTCGTACCTGTCTTCGGCGCGGGTCGCCGCAGTCGCCAGCGCCGTGAAAGTCGAGCTTCGATGGCAGCCCTTCCTGCTGGGTCCGCTGTTTCGGGAATTCGGGTGGGACGATTCCCCGTTCAATCTGTACCCGGTCAAAGGTCGCTACATGTGGCGGGACATGCAGAGGCTGTGTCAGGGCTACGGGCTCCCGTTTCGCAAGCCGTCCGCCTTTCCCCGCAATGGACTGCTGGCAGCGCGCGTCTGTTGCGTCGGCGCGGGGGAGCGCTGGCTTCCGGCTTTCGTCAATGCGGTTTTCGAGGCGAACTTCGGCCACGATCTGGAAATCGCCGACCCCGCGGTGATTCGGGGCCTGCTCGATGGCCTCGGGCAATCCGGAAAAGCAATTCTCGACGAAGCCGCACGGGATCCAGCCAAGCAGTGCCTGCGCGACCAGACCGATCGGGCACGCGATCTGGGCATCTTCGGCGCGCCGAGCTTCGTGGTCGGAACGGAGTTGTATTGGGGCAACGACCGGCTGGGTGACGCAATCGCGTGCGCAGCGACGGGCGGTCTCGGATAGGCGACGAACGACCTGCGGTCGAGCCAGGAGCCGATCGGCCGGGCCCGCCTAGCGGTGGATTTCCTGAAGCGCCTTCACGCCGATCGTTTCTTCTTGCAGCGCCCGGATGGCACCCACCGCCGCACGCGCGCCGGCCGCCGTCGTGAAGTAGGGAACCCCTCGCAGCAGTGCCGATCTTCGGATCGATGCCGAATCGCGAATCGAGGTGATGTCGGAATCGACGGTGTTGATGACCAGATCGACATGGCCCGCCTCGATGCGTTCGACCGTGTCGGGGTGACCGTGGCCCACTTTCGCAACCGTCTCGGCCTCGACCCCGATCACGCGCAGCGAATCGGCTGTACCGGATGTCGCGATGACATCAAAACCGTGCGAAGCCAGCTCGCGAATCGCCTCGCAGATCGGTTCGCGATCTGCGGTCTTGACCGAGACGAGAACGGTACCGCTGGTCGGAAGACTGTTGCCCGCCTGGATCTGTGCCTTGGCGTAGGCACGGCC
>JAJDAM010000435.1 GCA_029261905.1 Deltaproteobacteria bacterium | reverse complement strand
TTTCGGATCTTCAATCCGGTGTTGCAGGGGAAGCGCTGGGATCCGCACGGTCGCTACGTACGCCGTTGGATTCCGGAGCTGGGCAAACTACCCGTTGCTCATGTCCATGCACCTTGGGAATTCGGACTGCCCGACAGCTATCCAGCGCCGATCGTAGACCACGCCGCGCGGCGCAAGCTTGCGCTCGAGCGATTCAAAACTGCACGGGACATGGAGCCGCAATCATGATCGATGTCGAGCGCGTCGAGCCGAGCCCGATCCGATTGGGTGTCTCCTCGTGCCTACTGGGAAACGAAGTCCGCTTCGACGGGGGCCACAAGCGGGACCGCTTCGTGACGGACCTGCTGGGCGCCTTCTTCGAGTGGGTGCCCGTTTGTCCCGAGGTCGAGGTGGGTATGGGAACTCCCCGCCCTGCCCTTCGCCTGAGCCGCGACGGCGACGACCTGCGGATGATCGAAATCAAATCGGGTGTCGATCACACCGAGGCCATGCGGAAATACTCCGCCAGACGCGTGCGTGCGCTCGGAGCACTCGACTTGTGTGGGTACATCCTGAAAAAGGACTCTCCGAGCTGCGGAATGACACGCGTGAAGATCTACGGCGAGAAGACGATGCCCAAGCGGGAGGGGGTCGGGCTCTTCGCGGCGCCGCTGATGGAGGCCTTCCCGAACCTTCCGGTCGAAGACGAGGGCCGCCTACACGACGCAAAGCTGCGCGAGAACTTCATCGAGCGCGTGTTCGCCTACCAGCGTCTCCGCAACGTGTTTCGCGGGCGCTGGACACCGGCTCAGGTGATCGAGTTTCACGCTGCTCACAAGCTCCAACTGATGGCTCACTCGACCGTCGCGTACCGTGAGCTCGGGCGTCTGGTTGCGACACTGAAGCAGAAGCCCCGATCGGAATTCCGCGATGAATACGAGACCGGCTTCATGCGTGCGCTGGCGCACGTCGCCTCCCGTGGGCGCAATGCCAACGTATTGCAGCACGCCGCCGGCCACCTCAAGAAGCTTCTCGACTCGCCCTCACGCACCGAACTGGCGGAGATCATTCACGACTACCGCAACGGTCTCGTTCCGCTCGTGGTCCCGGTTACGCTGATCAAGCATCATGTCCGGAAACACGGAATCGAGTACCTGACCGGACAGGTATTCCTCGAGCCGCACCCCCGGGAGCTGATGCTGCGTAATCACGTGTAGGACGAGTCCAATGATGCGATTTCACAGACTCCTCACCATTCCTGGATACGCTCTGGCATGGATTCTATGGCTCGCATCGGCGCCCATCTGGCTGTTGATCGCGGTTGTCGTGGACCTCCTGCGGCCCCGTCGGGGTGTTGCACTGCGGAGTGCCGCCCTCGTCACTGTCTACCTGACCTGCGAGCTACTGGGCATGGCAGCAAGCAGCGCACTGTGGGTGTGGAAGTCGATTTCTCGCGTCGACGCGGATCGATGGATGGACCTTCACTTCCGGCTCGAAGCATGGTGGGGAACGACACTCTTCCAGTCTGTCATCACGCTCTTCGGGCTACGGCTCGAGGTCGAGGGCGAGGGCGATGCCGATCTCGAGCGAGGCCCCTACCTCCTGCTCCTTCGGCATGCCAGCCTGGGCGATACCCTGCTGGCTTCTGCTCTCGTCAGCCGGAAACACTCCGTGAACCTTCGATACGTGCTGAAGCAGGAACTGCTCTGGGATCCCTGCCTCGACATCGTGGGCAATCGCGTTCCGAATGCGTTCGTCGACCGTTTCTCGGATGACTCACCAACCGAGATTCTGCGCGTGCGGGAACTCGCACGAGATCTCGGCCCGCGCGACGGCGTCCTGATCTATCCCGAAGGCACTCGTTTTTCCGAGTCCAAGCAGAGACGTGTGCTCGAGCGATTCGAGCACAAGGGTGACGTGAAAATGCTCGAATACGCAAGATCGCTCACTCGTGTATTGCCGCCTCGACACGGCGGCGTGCTCGGACTGCTCGAGGCGGCGCCCGAAGCAGACGTCGTCATCTGCAGCCACACGGGTTTCGAGGCATCCGCTTCGTTGGCCGGAGTCTGGAGCGGAGATCTCGTCGGCCAGGCGGTTCGAGTTCAATTCCGGCGCATCTCGCGCGACGAAATTCCAACCGCGAAGGCTGCACGCATCAACTGGCTCCATGACGAGTGGCAGCGGGTCGACGCTTGGGTCGAGAGCCACCAGTGAGGGAGAGTTCCATGCAGCAGGACGAGAGTGTCCTCGATAACCCCGAGCTGGCGTCGTCGGAAAGGCTCATTCTGTTGACCGGTGCTTCCGGCTACGTCGGGGGGAGACTCCTTCCTCGACTCGAAGGAACGGGAGGCCTCGTGCGCTGCCTTGCCCGCCGACCGGACTTCATCGCAAGCCGGATCGGTGCTGGGACGGAGGTCGTCGAAGGCGATGTGCTGAAGGAAGAATCGCTAGGCCCTGCGTTCGAAGGCGTGGATACCGCGTACTACTTGATCCACTCGATGGGCAGCACCAGCAGAGCGGGTTTCGAGGAGCAGGACCGACTCGGCGCGCGAAATTTCGCACGAGCCGCGCGTGATGCGGGTGTTCGACGCATCATCTATCTGGGCGGTCTCGGCGAGGAAGCATCCGATCTGTCACCCCATCTGCGCAGCCGCCACGAAGTGGGACGGGAGCTGCGCGCCTCGGGCGTGCCCGTGCTCGAGTTCCGCGCCTCGGTCGTGATCGGTTCGGGCAGCCTCTCGTTCGAGATGCTCGCCTCGCTCGTCGAAAAGCTACCTGTCATGGTGACGCCGAAATGGGTACATATCGACGCGCAGCCGATCGCGATCGAGGATCTCCTTGGGTATCTCGAAGCCGCCCTCCAGGTGGAGACCGACGAAAGCCGCATCTACGAGATCGGTGGAGCCGATACGGTCTCCTACGGCGAACTCATGCAGGAGTACGCACGACAGCGCGGGCTGCGCCGGACCATGATTCCGGTTCCGTTGCTGACCCCGCGACTCAGCAGCCTGTGGCTGGGCCTCGTCACGCCACTCTATGCGCGGGTGGGGCGTGACCTCATCGAGAGTATCTGCCACGAGACGGTGGTTCGCGATGACCGTGCGCTGCGCGACTTCGATGTCGAACCGATGAGCGTGCGAGAGGCCATCGCGAACGCGCTGGCGAACGAAGATCACGAATTTGCACAGACTCGTTGGTCCGACGCGATCTCGGCGGGTGGCACCGATCCCGGGGTCTTCAACCGCTATGGCGGCGCGCGCCGGGGGCGACGTCTCGTCGACTCTCGGCAGTGTCAATTGGACACGGCGCCCTCGGAGTCG
>JAJDAM010000434.1 GCA_029261905.1 Deltaproteobacteria bacterium | reverse complement strand
ACTGGAACGTCACGGCCCGGACCGGCAGCCCCTACGTCAAGCGCTATGTCGAGGAGCGGCAGCTGACGCTGATGTTGATGGCCGATATCTCGGCTTCGCAGGACTTCGGCTCGGCGGAGCGCTCGAAGCGGGAGGTCACCGCTGAGCTTTGCGCGCTGTTGGCGTTTTCGGCGACGCGCAACGACGACAAGGTCGGCCTGACACTTTTCCACGGCGGCATCGAGCAGTTCATTCCGCCCCGCAAAGGACAGAAGCACGCGCTTCGAGTGGTACGCGAGGTATTGGCGCACGGTGCGGAAGCCCCCGAGGCCGTCGAACGAGTGACCGCCGCGAGCGAGCGCAAGGCCGCGCTCGCCGGGCGATCCAGTCTTCGCGCCAAGCTGGGATCTCGGCTATCGACCTGGCGCCGCCCGCGTGCGGCCCGCGAGGCCACCGACATCGGTCGGGCGATGGAGTTCCTGCTGTCGGTGACTTCGCGCAAGTCGATCTGCTTCGTGGTCAGTGACTTCCTCGACGAGGGCTACGAACATGCGCTCGTCACCGCCAACCAGAAACACGATGTGATCGCGGTTCTGGTCACCGACCCGCGCGAACTCGAGTTGCCGTCGGTCGGTTTGGTGGCATTGCGCGATGCCGAGACCGGCGCGTCGCGCATTTACGACACCGGCTCGGCGGCTTTTCGAGAGCAGATGGCGTCCGCAGCCGCCACGCGCGTCCGTGAACTCGAACATCGGCTCCGCTCGGCCGGTATCGATTTCATTCATGTCGACGCATCGGGGTCGGTCGTCGATCCGCTCGTGCGCTTCTTTCGGATGCGTGAACGCAGGAGCCGACGTTGATCGGCTGGATACTCGTATTGCTGCTGCTGGCATCGCCAGTGCTCGCAGACCCGATCGAGACGCAGGTGGAGACCGGACCGGTATCTGCGCGCGTTCGGCTCTCGCCCTCCGAACCGGCGATCGGGGACCCGCTGATTCTCGAGCTCGAGGTTCGCGCCGAGTCTGGCGTCGAACTGCTGATGCCGGAATTCGGCGAAGCGCTGGATCGATTTGCGGTGGTCGATTTCTCACAATCCGAAGAGGCCGACGACCAGGGCGGGACGATTTCGTCGCAACGCTACACGCTGCAGCCCGCTCGATCGGGCAAGCAGTCGATTCCGCCGTTGCTCATCGAATTCATCGATCGCCGTCCGGGTAGAGATCCGGCCCCGGAAGGCGAAGACGCGTATGAGTTGTTGACCGAGTCGATCGACTTCGCGGTAGCGAGTGTGCTGGCGGACGATGCACCGCTGGAATTCCGGCCGCCGTTGGGCGCCCTCGGCCCATTGCAGCGCGGCCAGACGAACCTCTGGGTGGTGTCCGCACTCGCTGCGCTCGCGCTGTTGGTGGCCGCGCCGCTGGCATACCGCGGCTGGTCCCGGTTGCGAGCGCGCGCCCGTCGCTCGAGCGCGTACGACACGGCGCGCTCCGAACTCGATGCGTTGATCATGGCACCGCGACCGACCGAAGCAGAAATGGATACCTTCTTCGTCCGGCTGTCCGGAGTGATTCGTCGCTACCTCGAAGATCGCTTCGCGCTTCGCTCGCCCGAGTTGACGACCGAAGAATTCCTGGACGAACTTGCGGAATCGCCCGATCTGCTGCGCTCCCACCAGAAGGTCCTGCGCGACTTCCTCAGCCGAGCAGACCTGGTGAAATTCGCCCACTACCTGCCGACATCGGGCGACGTCGAAGATTCGCTCGATATCGCGCGACGTTTTCTCGAGGCGACCCGCGGCGAGGGAACACCCAGCTCGGGTGCATCGGGCCCAGTCGACGGAGCCGCCGGTGCTTGAATTTCGCGATCCGTGGTTTCTGTTGATCGGCTTGGTGGCCCCGCTGGTCTACTGGTTGGCGGCTCGACTCCCAGCGGTGATCACCTATTCCAGCCTGGCACTGGTCGATACGGGATCCCCGTCGTTGCGAACGCGGGTCGCGAAATTGCCTGCACTGCTGCTGGCGCTGGCCGCGGTGGCGCTGACGATCGCGTTGGCGGGACCACGGACGGGGAACGCCAGTTCGCGGCTCCACCGCGAAGGCATCGCGATCGCGATGGTGGTCGATCGATCCGGTTCGATGCAGGCTCGGGACTTCGTCCGGGGCGACACCAGCGTCAGCCGGCTCGATGTCGTCAAGGACGTGTTTCGACGATTCGTCGAGGGCTCGGACGGGAAGGGCGGTCGGCCCGACGACCTCGTGGGGCTGGTGACATTCGCGCGCTACGCGGACGGCATGTGTCCGCTGACGCTCGATCACGGCAACCTGCTGTCGATTCTTGCCGACATCGAGATCGTCACGGAGCAGAGCGAGGATGGGACAGCCGTAGGCGAAGGACTCGCGTTGGCGGTCGAACGGCTTCGCAGCCTCGAAGTCGCATCGAAAGTCGCGATTCTGCTGACCGACGGGGTGAGCAACGCCGGCGATATCGATCCACTGCATGCGGCCGATCTGGCAGCGCAGCACGGTATCAAAGTCTATGCGATCGGTGCCGGAACGACCGGGCTGGCGCCCGTCCCCGTCCAGTTGCCCGGTGGGCGGCAGGTGCTTCGACAGGCGATGGTGGAAATCGACGAAGAGACGCTCCGCAAGATCGCCGCGCGAACCGGCGGGCGCTATTTCCACGCGACCGGCGCAGATGCACTGACGGGTGTCATCGAAGAAATCGACCAGCTCGAACGCAGCGAGGTCACCGAGATCCGTTACCTGGTCTACGAGTACCACTACGCAGCGTGGGTGGGATTCGGTGGCGCACTGATCTTCCTTTCGGCCGGTCTGTCGGGGACTGTATTGAGGAGGCTCCCGTGAGCGATTTCCGCTTTGCCGAGCCCGGCTGGATTCATCTGGTGTGGGGCGTGCTGGTTTTCACTGCGTTGCTCTTCTGGCTGGAGCGTCGCGGCGGCGGCGCGCTTTCCCAGTTGGTGAGCAGCGCGCTGCAAGATCGGCTGGTACGGCGACCCACTTCCTGGCGTCGCGGGGCGCGGATCGTGCTGCTCGGTCTGGCGGGTGTGTGTCTGGTGATCGCGTTGATGCGCCCGCAGTTGGGCATTCGCCACGTCGCCGCCCAGCGCGTGGGCGCCGAAATCATGATTGCGCTCGACGTGTCGAAATCGATGCTGGCCGAAGACGTGGCGCCGAACCGACTGGACCGGGCGAAGGCCGAGATCGTGGATCTGCTCGGCTATCTGGAAGGCGACCAGGTCGGGTTGATCGCATTCGCGGGGCGCGCAACCGTCGTCGCTCCGTTGACGCCCGACTTCAGCTTCCTGCGCCTCGTACTGGAAGGCGTCGGCCCGCACACGATTGCTCGGGGTGGCACTCGCTTGGAGGAGCCGATTCGAAAAGCGGTCCAAGGCTTCGGGGCAGCGGGCGACGGATCGCGAGCGGTCCTGCTGATTACCGACGGTGAAGACCAGGGTTCCTTTCCGCTCGATGCCGCGAAAGAGGCCGCCGAGGCGGGTGTCGTCATCATCGCGATCGGGTTCGGGGATGAGGCGGGCAGTGAAATCTACATCACCGATCGCGATACCGGCGCCCGCCAGCTGCTGCGGGATTCGGACGGACGGCCGGTGAGCAGCCGGCTCGATGGCGACCTGCTCCGCGACATCGCGATGGCCACCAGTGGTGCGTACGTGCCGGCGGGTACCGGAGTGCTCGATCTCGAGTCGATCTATCGTCAGCACATCGAAGGGTTGATGGTGGGTCAGCTCGATCCGCGCGGACGAACCGTTCGCGACGAGGCCTACCAGTGGGCGGTGCTCGGAGCGCTGGTTTTCCTGGTGTCGAGCGTCGTGATCACCAGTGGCACAGCCGGCGCCAGTGCTGCGTTGCTCGTACTGCTGTGGATTTCCGCTCCGTCTCCATCCACCGCGCAGCCGACCGCACCCGATCCGGCCGAGGCGGCCAGCAGCTTCGACGGCGACCGCGGTGAGGCAGCGGATGCCGAAGGTTCCAGTGACGCGGCCGACACAGACGGCGGAGGCGAGTCGGCCAAAGACTCCGCAACACCACGCGAGGTCTACAACCGGGGCGTCGCCGCACTCGAGCGAGAGGAATTCGACGAGGCCGGGAGCCTGTTCGAACGCGCCCGGCGGGAAGCAGCGGACGACAGCGAATTGCGCTTCGCGGCTTCCTACGATCTGGCCCTGTCGTTTGCCGGTCGCGCCGGTCGGCTCGAAGAGGAATCCCCCGAAGAGGCGCTTCAGGCCTACTACACGGCCGCGGATTGGTTTCGCGACGCGATCGCGCAACGCCCCGACCACGAGGACTCCCGCGCGAATCTCGAAGTCGCGCTTCGCAGTGCACTGCTCGTTGCCGATCGCTTGCAGCGCAAGCCCGAGGGCATTCGAGCGTCGCTCGAAGAACTGGCCAGCGGCCAGCGCGAACTGGTCGGCGACCTGGGGGGGCTGTTGCAGCTTCTGGCAGACGACCCCGAAATCTTCGCCGCCGATCGATTGCACCGCGAGTTTCGCGTCCGGGCGACATCGCAGCGCGCGCTTCTTTCGGATGGTGACCGGCTGGCACGCGAGATCGATACCGAGCGCGAATTGATCGCGAGCAAGTCAGAAGAAGAGCGCACCCCCGAAGACCAGATGCGGGCGAACCAATTCGAAGCGGTCCTCCATTACCTGCATCGAGGACGCGAGAAGATGGGCGCGACGCGTCGCCAGTTGCGCCAGCGCCAGGGCAGTCGGGCCTATACGCGGGGAAGCGATGCACTCGATGAGCTGAAGCGTGCGCTCGACCAGCTTCGTGACCCCGCTCAGCTGCTGGATGTGTTGATGCGCGATGCCAAGGAAGTGGCCAATGGAACCGGCGTGCTGGCGGCATCCCAGTCCGGCTTGCCTGGAGCGGCGGCTGCACCCAGCGCCCCCGTGTGGTTGACCGCCGAGTCGCTGCAGCTTGCCGAACAGCGCATCGTCGAACGGATCGAAGAACTCGATCAACGTCTGCTGGCAGGACTGCAACAGGAGCCGGGGCCGGACCCCGCCGCCGAAGAGATGCTGGCAGCCGTCCGAGATGCGGAGCCCTTCGTCGCCAGCGCGCAGGGCCATTTCGAAACGGCCGTGGCGTCCATCGAAGCATCGGATCTGCAATCGGCGCTGCCCGCCCAGATGGAGGGCATCATCGCGTTAGGCGACGCGCGCGAGCGGTTCCTGGACCTTCCGGGTCTGATCGAAGCCGCTTACACCGACGAGAAGACGCTGGGCCAGGTATTGTCTGCACTGGATGAACACCCCGAAGCGACCCGAAAGGAATTCCTGCCGACCCTGCGCGAGGTCCAGCAACGCAACATCGATCGTGCAGAACGGCTCGAAGCGAAGTTGGCGACCGAGGCGGCGAAGCCGCTGCCTCCCGAGCAGGCCGAAGACCCGGAGGCGCAGGAGATTCGGAAGCAGCGTTTCGACCTGGCGGGCCAGCTGTTGACGCTGACGCTGGGGCAGATGGACCAGGTCCAGATCGCACTCGGCAGCGAGGCCGGCAGTGCCGTGTCCTGGCCCGAAGCCGGCCACGCGACGACGGCGGCGATCGGGTACCTCGAGTCTTTGCGACGGCTGTTCTTTTCGATCACCGAATTGATCCGCGACGCCGCCCGCCAGCAGTTGGAG
>JAJDAM010000433.1 GCA_029261905.1 Deltaproteobacteria bacterium | reverse complement strand
GCCGCGATCGGGTCGACCCTGGACATCGTGATCCTGATCCTCACCGCGCATGGAGCCCACAAGGATCACTTCGCCGTGATCGATCTCATCGTCCTCGCGATGATCATGCTGACCATCTTCGGCACTTATGCGTTCAAACTGGTGAGCGGCTATGCGGCAGAGGAGGGTCATGTACACGAAGCGCTTCGACTGGATGGGCCGGCCATCGATCATCGGAAGAGGCTGATCTACGAAGATGTGCAAAAGGTCTCGTCGTGGAACATTGGTGCATTGTTCCTGGTTGGAATCGTCTCGGCCTTTCTGGGTGGAGAGCGGGTCTCCGTATTTGCCGAGACTGCGATTCAGGATCTGGGTCTCAACGAGGTTGCGACTGCAGTGATCCTGGCGGGCTTCGCGGGGATGAGCGAGTACGTGATTCTTTGGAGGGCGCATCGCAAGGGCCAACACTCGATCGCACTTGCCAATGCATTCGGCGGCATCACACAGGTGATGTTTCTGGTCCTGCCGTTTACGCTGCTCGCCGTGGGCGTGTATCAGGGCGCGATCAATCCAGGGCATCCCGAGCTGCCCCTCCACTTCAACGTCAGCCTCGCCCTGCTCACCGCGCTGCTGTTCCCGACTTTCTTCGTTCTCGTCGCGCTGCTCCAAGAGGATCACACATTCGGAGTTCTCGATACCGTCATCATGGGGGCGATCTGTCTTTTGATCCTGCTATCGCTGTTGGCATACGGCAGCTGAGGTTCTGGCCAGCAACGTTCAGTTGATCGTCCGGATGCTGCCACGACGCCGTTGCGGTCTTCTGCCAGCTAGAAAAACTCGGCGATGCGTCACGTCGGCGGCGGCGGCTCTCGCGACGTGGAAACCTCGAACGCCGCGCAAGCCGTCGCCAGCGTCACGAAGGCGACACTCGCCAGACTGATCCAGGCATAGGGCTTGTCGAGCCAGATCCACGCTACACACGTGAGTGCCGACAGCGCACACAGGGCGGCGCCCACGCCCTGGTTGCGTGTCCACAGAAAACCGAAGACCAGGAGCACGACCAGGTAGTAGTTGCTCATCGTCGTCACCAGCAACACGGCGCCCGCACCGAGTACGGCGACCTCCCATTCCTCTCGACGGCCGGCGGCCCGAATCAGAAAGGTCGTGTGGACGATCAGAATCGTCGCGAACGAGATTCGGTGTGCGATCGAAACCCGCGCTGGATCGGGTGGTCCGAACAGATACGCGAGAAATGTATCCAACCCCACGTTGTTGCCGAAGGGAAAGCTCGCGTGGAATCGGATGTTGTGAAAGAAGTCGACCCACGCTTGCACGCCTCCGGTGTTGATCAACGACAGCGGAACGAGTGTCGAAACCGCCACCACACATCCGAGCACGATCTTCCGGTGGTCGGGTGCGAGCGAGAAGTTCCGCTCGCGACCCATGGCCAGAACCGCTTGGAGGGCGATCGCAGCAATCGCCAGCACGGGGAAGACCCGCAGCAACGCTGCGACGGCCAGGCAGAACCCACCGGTTTTCAACCAACGCATGCGCAGGCAACAGATGCCGATCACGAGAGCAGCGAGCCAGCCTTGGCGCAGAAAAGCGCCGCCCGTCCACATGTAGGCGCTGGGCAAATGGGTGCCCCAGAACACGAGTGCGACACAGGTTGCGCGCCAGCCGAAGGCTCTCCAAACGAATGCCCACATGATGGTCAACAGCAGTGGATCGAGCAGCAGTAACGGAACGAGCTTTTGCTCCGTCACGGGGCCCGAGGTCATGAGCAACGATGCCACCGCTCCCCAGGCCGGCGTCGGGTTGTAACCGAAATCCAGCAACATGCCCTGCCACAGGCCTTCTGGAATCCGTTCGCGAAACCAATGGACGTCTCGAACGAATGTCTCCCAACGCTCCGGTGTGAAGTGGTCCGTGCAGCGTGTCGGGTCTGCAAGCACGCCAGCAGCACTCTGCTGGAAGTAGGTCTCTAGATTTCGGATTTGGCGGCGCGAGATCAGTTCGCGATTTCCCGATCGGGCTTCGGCCACGGTGGTGCACTCGTAGAGCCGGGTGTAGCCGAGTTCGTCAAAGTAGTTCGCGCCGATGTAGTAGTGGAACGTGTCGACCGGATGTCCGAACCCGGGTTCGTACCTGAATTGCATCAGGTTCCACCACCCGATCGCGCCTGCGAACCCCGCTACCAGTAACACCCCATCGCGAATGTTCTTGTATGCATCTGCCCGTCCCCTGCGACGCAGCCAGATGCCTGCAACGAGCAGACCGGTCGCGAGGACGGCAATCGCGAACTTGATCAGTTCGACTTGTTCCCGCATCGAAACCTGCATCATCGAGCGCGTACCTCCAGGACAATAGTACTCGTCTACTCGTCTTCTTTGGGTGTAAGATGACCTCACAGCAGCGAGGGATCCCATGAACCGAGATTTTCGAACTCCTGACCACCGATTGGCGGCGCGAGTCACACTGCTCTTGATCGCACTCGCGGGCTCAGCGTGCAGTGACTTGCCTGAGATCGTGATCGTCACGCCGCTACACGGCGAGTTCACGCAGGCAGCCAGCATCGACGTGACCGGCATGGTGACCGAAATGGACCCAGCGAACGCCGACGTGACCGTAAACGGTGTCAGCGTTGTCGTCTCGCCCGGCGGTGCTTTCACGACCCCCGTGACGATTGACCCGGGGATCGTTTTCAACCCCATCGATGTGGTCGCAGTCGATACCAGCAATGGCTACCGGGTCGTCACGCGGGTCGTCGTGATCGCGGGCGATTCGATCGGCGACGGCGCCTATTCACCGCAGAGCGTCGCGTTGCGAATCAATGACAGTGGACTCGATCAGCTGGAAGACAGCGTGGCGGATCTCGCGGGCTTCGATCCGGCTGACCTCGTCGATGTCGGTACCGTCGTTCTCGACGAGTGCGTCGTGTTCTTCATCGGCTGCCTCGGTTCTGCCAAGGTGACGGTCGTCAATCCGCCGCCAACAGCGAGCGGATTTGGCATCTCGATGGATTCGATGACCGACTTCGTCGCCGCGGACGTGCTCGTCACCGATTTGAACATGCACCTCGACATCGACGGCAGTGGTCTGGTACCGAATTGCGGACTCGAAATCTCCGCGGACACGACGGATATCATCGGTGACTACGAATTGGACCCCGATGCGATCGATCCGACGACGACCGATGTCAACCAGATTGGCGGCGTATCGGTCGTGTTCGGAAATTTCGAAGACCACCTGTCGGGCATCTGTGACGTCCCGATCATCGGCGACATCATCCAGCTGTTTCTGCCCAACATTCAAAACCTGTTCACGGATGGCTTCACGGAATTCCTCGATGATCCCGACGGTGCCGGCCCCGAGGATGCGGCGATCGCCGAAGCCATCGAGGTCGCTCTAGCGGGTATCGAGATCGCGGGGCCGATTGGCGAGAGCCTCGGTGTGGTGCTCGATACGCCCATCTTCGACATTCCAGAAGACAACGATGGTGTGACGATCGGATCGGATACCAGCGCTACCGCACTGATCGGCACGGGCCCCGGCGAGTGCGACGCGCCGCCCGATGCGCCCGACCTGCTTGCGTCGTTCCACGTTGCCGAGACGTTCCCAACGTTCGGTGCAACGACGGGAAGCGGCAAGCCCTACGACATGGGGATCTGCCTTTCCACATCGGCATTCAATCAACTGCTGAAGGCGCAGATCGAGTGCGGTCTTCTGCAACTCGAGATCACCGAGTTCGACTTTGGTTTCGGCCTCACGCCGCTGACCATCGGCGCGATGTCGCTGTTCATACCCGAACTCGCAATATTCCCCGCCAGCGCACCGGTGTTGCTGAAGCTGCGACCTACGCTGGCCCCGCTCCTGACCGGCGATTTCGGCCCCGGTGGTGAACTCGGGGAATTGCGCATGGGCCACCTGCTGATCGAACTCCGCGATGCGACACCGGGCGTCGAACAGCCACTGTTGATCGCGGCGGTCGACTTCGCTGCGGGTTTCGAGTTGCTCATCGATCCGGCAACCGGCCAGCTGGCTCCAACCGTATCGGGCCTCGATCCCGGCGACGTGACCGTGGCGATCCTCGAAAACCTGGTGCAGACAAACGAAGCCACGCTTCAAGCTGTCCTGCCGCTGCTGCTCTCGCAGGCGCTGCCCTCGCTGGGTGCGAGCCTCGGGAGTTTCCCGATCCCGACGTTCCTCGAGCTCGAACTCAACCCGGTCGAAATCTCGAGGTTCGGCCAGTTCATGTCGATCTTCGCAAATTTGACGACGCCTCTGCTCGGAAATGGCGGGATGGAAAACACCCTCGACCTTCCCTCCGACGGTCTGGAATGGGAAGGTGACGCCTTCACTGTGGTGCTCGCAGAAAATGGGATCGTGCCGCAGGTCGGTTCCGCGATGCTCCGCTTCGATGGAACGGAACCGTCAGGAGCCGGTGTCGGACCGGACGCCGAGGCTTCCCAACAGGTCGAATTGTCGGCGTTCGCTGCACAGATCGCGACCGGACAGGCGGTATTCCAGGGGATAGCGTTCTTCAACCGCATCGATGCCGGCCCGGCGACGGACACCCAGTTCGCCGTGGCGATCGATGCGCTCGACGGCGGTGGGGGCGTCCTGGCGTCGGTCAGCCAGAGCCTCTCGACCGATTCGAATCCCGCGACCTGGGAGCTTCAGTTGACGCCGATGCTGTTGCCTGTTGGCACCGCCAGCGCCCGCGTCAGTCTGATCGCGACCGAAGACGTCCTCGACGATGCGGTGGCCCCCGAATTCGACGGCCACTATGTCGACAATGCGCGCGCGACCGTTCTGGCACCGCTGGACACTCAAAATGCCGACATGGAAGATGTAGGCGATGTCTTCAATGACGGATCGGGCTGGGAGACGGACGCGTTTTCGATCGTAGCCGCGGAAAACGGAATCACACCACTCGCTGGCGCGTCGATGTTGCGCTTCGACGCGACGATGGGCGCGCTCGCGGGTAGCGACCCCAGTTCGGTCGCAACGCAGATCATCCCGCTCGAAA
>JAJDAM010000432.1 GCA_029261905.1 Deltaproteobacteria bacterium | reverse complement strand
CCGACCACGTGATCGACTATGAGGCAGAGGACTTCTCGCGAACCACCTGGGACGTCATCTTCGACCTGGTCTCGGGAAGTTCCTACTCCGACGCGATCGGCGCGCTGAACCCAAGGGGCCGCTACATCGTCGCGAACCCGCTATTCGCGGCACTGCTACGGGCGTACTGGACCAACCGGACCAGCGACAAGAAAGTATTGACACAATTCGCCGCATCGAAGCCCGCGGACCTCGTCATCTTGAAGGAACTCGCCGAAGCGGGCGCGATCCGGGCCGCCATCGATCGGACGTATCCCCTGGAGGACGCCGCCGAAGCCCACGCCTACGTGGACGCCGGGCGTCGCAAGGGAGCGGTAGTTCTGACCATGGGCTGACCGTGGATGAAGAGCGATCGAGTGGATTGGCACGAAGCGATCCGGCCGACTCGACGCCGGTTGTGTAGGAGCACCGCACCCAGCACGACCGTTCCAACTCCTTCTGCATTGCCGGAGAGCGGAGGGTGTGGAACATTGATCGCACTCTTGACATCGGAGACGCAGCCACCGTCGGAGACATCCATGGAATCCAGTGTGACACTGTATGCGTTCCCTCCCTCTCACTGCTCGCAGAAGGTTCGCCTCGCTCTGGCAGAGAAACACGTTGCCTATACGAACCGGTTCGTGGATATCGAATTGCGGCTCCAGAACTTCGAGCCCGACTACCTCCGACTGAACCCGAGAGGCGTCGTTCCGACCCTCATCCATGGAGACCACGTCGTCACGGACTCGGCGAAGATCATTCGCTATGTCGACGACGCGTTCGACGGGCCGAGTCTCTCACCGCAAGACGAGACCGAGCGAAAACGCATGGACGACTGGATCGATCTCCAGGACCGCCTGCGGATCCGCGAGTTGACTTTCGGCAGCATGAAGGGCGCGATGGGACACGCGCTCCGGAGCGTCAGCATGCCGCTGCGAAAACGAAAGCTGCTCCGTCTCAAGAGCGCGAACCCCGATCTCGCTGAGGTCTACGACGCCAAGATCGAAGACCTGCACCGATGGCGCACGAGCATCGCGAGCCCGGAAGAGATGGCCCAGGTGCGCGATGAAATGAGGAGCGCGCTGGATCGCGTCGAGAAGCGGCTGGGTGAGTCGCCCTACCTGGCTGGTGAGAGCTACTCGCTCGCCGACCTGGCCTGGACGTGCACCTTCGCGCGCCTCAAGATGCTGGGCGTTTGGGATTCGTTCTGTGGCCCCGAACGGTCGCCCGGAATCGGCGCGTACTATTCGCGGCTCCGATCGCGCCCCAGTTTCGACCGAGCAGGCGTTTGGGAACGTCGGCCCCCGCCGGATGTTCGGCGTGCACTCTTGAAAGTGATGCTTACCGGGTCGGGAGAGACCCGCGTCGAGGCGTAGGCGCCGGGTACACTGCACGCGGCTCGCCTGCATCCGACATCAGTCGGGGAACTGGATCAACTGCCCCGGATAGATCTTGCTCGAAGCTGACAGGCCGTTGGCGAGAAGAATCGAATTAATCGACACCTTTTGGCTTCTCGCAATCGCGCCGATCGTGTCGCCTCGGCGCACCGTATAGCCTCGCAGGCCCGTCCGCTTCCCCGTATTGATCTCGAGTTTCTGGCCGATGGCGAGCCGATTTCCGCGGAGCCCATTGTCGATCTTGATTCGGTCGACGGTGGTTCCATAGCGCGAGGCCAATCTCCAAAGGCTGTCTCCTCGGCGAACGGTGTGTTTCGAGGAACTTCGGGTGTCACTGGTGGCGACGCGTGCAGGCGTCGAGCCGCCACGCTGAGGAATCTTCAAGCGTGCTCCCACCCGGATCTGATTGCGGCTTCGCAGGTTGTTGGCCTTGACGATCGCGCTCACCGATGATCGGTAGCGGCGTGCGATGGTGGACAGAGTTTCGCCTGAGCGAACTCGATGTCGCGCGTAGGTCTCCTGGGGCGGAGGGACGAACGGGGTCAGCGCGGCGAGACGTGCTTCGAACGACGGGGCCGCTTCCGGAGGTAACCGGAGTGTGTAGGGTTCTGCGGGGGTCGTCTTTCGACGCAGTTCGGGGTTCAGGTGAGCAAACGTTCCTGGTTCCAAGCCCAACGTACGATCCAGGTCGGTCAGGCGAACGTGGCGGTTCACGGTCGTAGTCTCGTACGCGAAGGGGGGAAGCGGCTCGGGTAGCTCGAGGCCGTACCTTTCCGGGTTGCGCACGATCACGAGCGTCGCCAAAAAGCGCGGCACGTAGCGGGCGGTCTCCGATGGAAGGGCACGGAAGAGATCCCAGAAGTGATCGAGGTAGCCGTTCTCCTGTTGGCGGATCAGCCGACGCACCCGATTCTCGCCGCAGTTGTAGGCCGCCAGCGCCAGCATCCAGTCGCCGAAATATCCGTGCAGATCGGTCAGGTAACCGATCGCGGCGACCGTCGACTTCTCTGGGTCCATCCGCTCGTCGATCCAGTGGCTGCGTTCGAGCCCATAGCGAGAGCCCGTCGAGGAAATGAACTGCCACATGCCCAGTGCTCGAGCCGAAGACAACGCGCCGGTCTTGAAACCACTCTCGACCAGCGGAAGCCAGCTGAGCTCATCCGGGAGGCCGGCCTCGCGCA
>JAJDAM010000431.1 GCA_029261905.1 Deltaproteobacteria bacterium | reverse complement strand
CGAGGACAATCTGGGCGCGGATCCGTGCCGAGAGGGAAGTCCCACCTTCCCGGTCTGGGACCAGAACGGCAACCGCCTGACCTACGAGACATTGTTCAACCCCAACGCCAGGGAGTACACCTGCGCACAGCGAGCCGGCACAATGAACGCGCTGTACACCAAGAACGGTCAGATCGGTTTCACCTGTGACGCGGATATCAACTTTTCATGGGGTCAGTTCTGGAAGATCGACGGCCCGCAGACCGGCCCGGCGATGATCGGGTCGATTCTGCTCAAGATCGGCTGGAAGACCTTGTCGGGGGAAGACGATCCCGCCCGATTCATTCTCAATCCACGCGCCGATTCACCGGAGGGCATCGTCGCGCTCCACGTCGTACACAAAACCAAGTCTGCACGTGCGTGGACATGGGCGACTTTCGAGCACGTCGATGCTCTCTCACCCGAGGAAGCGGGACGCAAACCGCTCTTCCGAGATCGCGACTGCGCCGACTGCGCGGCAAACGCATGTCCGGCACCGGGAAGCGACGGCAAACGAAGAACGCAGATCGAACGGCTCGTCGACATCCCCGAGGAGATCGAATCGCTGAACGCGGAAGTGCGAAGTCTGCTGACTACAGCCGGCTCGGTATTGCGGCACTACCGGCTGGCAGCCTCGCAATGGCCCCTCGGAAACGATCCTGACAAACCTCGGCCCGCAATCGCGAGCAACCCGATGGTCGAAACCTACCAACAACGAACGAGCTGCATGGATTGTCACCGGTCGATGGCCCGCGTCCCTGCGCTGGATTCGTGCGAGAAGATCGACCGAACCCAAACGATCCCGAAACCGACCGGTGCCGAGTTGAGCAGCCGCCCCGCCGATCACGTCATCGCGCTTCGGCACGCCCCCTGGGCCGAAGAGATCGTCGCGCCGGGCTCGTGCGGGCCTTAACGCGCACTACTCATGAGCCAAGCGCAGTAGCTCGTTCGCCTGAGTCAACAGTGGCATCCCGTCTTCCCCGTCCAGCCGCGCGACGACGGACTCGAGCCCTCGGATCGCGGTCGCTCGACCCGCGCGATCCGCCTCGAGCTTCACCAGTTCGATCGCTGCTGGCAGAGCCAGCCCAGCTGCCTTCAACTCATCCGAGCGACGGATCGCACGCTGGAGCAGCGACCGGGCGCCATCGATGTCTTGCATTCTCCGGTGGATCTCGCCCGAAAGCGCCCAGAGGTGAGGCTCGAAGAACACTTCTCCCGTCGCCTCCACGTGCTCGATACCCAGGTCCACTTCTTCGGCGGCGGCCGATAGATCCCCGGAAGCGAGCCGCGCCCGCGCGCGCAGAAAGCAATGCCAACCGGAGCCCAACCGGGCGCCGGCCATGCGCCACATCCCGGTCCCCAGCTCGATGTCGGCCGTTCCTCCTGCCGGGTCGGCGTCGAGGCGCGCCGCTCCGACCAGGATGAGCCCATAGGCCTCCCAGAACGGGAAGCCGTGCTCGCGGGCGATGTCGACCGCCTGGGTGGCGTACGAGCTCATCTGTGCTCGGTCGTCTCGCAGCAGTGCCAGGAACGCGAGTTGATCGAGCGTGCCTGCGAGCAGGTGCGGATGCCGGAGCCGCTTTGCCATCGCAAGTGCGCGGTTGCCGAGGTCCATTGCGCGGGCGAACTGTCCGAGCGAATGCAGCGATAGCGCGCCGAATGTCGCCAATCCCAGGTAGGGGTCGTCTCCGTAAGCCAACGTGAGTTCACCGTGTTCGACGGGGTCGTAGCGCCGCATTCCGTCGATCGCCCAGCCCGCGGCTGCCGCGAAGTCACCCATGCAGTACGCGGTCTGGCACAGCGCTTGAAGGCTGGCGAGCTGCCACGCAACGTCGCCACGCTCCTCCGCCCGTGAGTAGAGATCCTCTGCCAGCTGCATCGCGCTGCGCAGATCGGCGAGAGAGTGATAGTGGGACCACAGGGCTCGCAGGACTTGGAACGTTTCCTCGTGTCGGTGACCGCTCGACTGCGCGAGTTCGCGTGCTCTCGCGAGTGCGCCGGAGACCGTTGGAGAGGCGTACCCCTGCTTCGCGATCATGGCTGTCGCCAGGTCTGTCTGGAGCCACAGTTCCTGCTGGTCGCGGTCGTCGAGCGACTCGTCTGCCAGGATCAGACGCAGCCCCTGTTCGAAGTGCGAGCGAGCCTCGTCCAACGCGGACTCGGCCACCGCCCGCTGCCCCGCGACGCGGCGGAAACCCACTGCCGGGCCATTCGCGCCGGCCCGCTCATGGTGATACGCCAGGACTTCGGCGCCGATCGATCGCGGCGATTGGCGATACTCGTGCTCCAACTCTGCAGCGATCTGGCCATGGACGAGGCGCTTCGATCCGGACTCCATGCTCGAATAGGTTGCGTCCCGCAGAAACATGTGGCTGAACGCGAGCGTCCCCCAGTCCCGGCCCGAACGCTCGAAGACTCCGGCCTCGATGAGTGCGCGCACGCTTGGGCGAAGCCTTTCCGGTGGCCGGGCTGAAACCCGCTCGAGCAGAGTCAATGGAAACTCGAGACCGATCGCCGCCGCGACCTGCGAGATCTCCTGCAGTTCGGCCGGCAGCGCTGCGATGCGATCGTCGACGACGGCCGAGAGGGTCTCGGGCAGAATGCTTCCGTCGTTCCGCGACGCACTCGCCACCCGCGTGATCTCGGCCAGGTACATCGGGACTCCGTCGGCTTGCTCCACGATTCCCCGAATCACGCCGTCATCCAGCTGACCGGGACCACTCATCGAGGCCCGCAGCAACGCCACCGAATCCTGCGGGTTGAGCTTTCCCAAGTCGTGATGTGGAACCTGCTCCTTCGACCAGGGCGATCGGAACTCGGGCCGGGCAGTCAGGAAAACGCACAAATGCGTCGGACCCTCCTCCGGGTAGGCGGCTCGAGAACGGATTCCATCGACGACGTGTGACAACCACTCGAGCGTCGTCGGGTCTGCCCAATGCAGATCTTCGACGATGAGCAGAAGCGGCTGCTCTCGGGTGGACTGAAGCAACGCGCTCGCTGCAGCCCGGAGACCGAGGTCGCGGCGACGCTGTGGGGAGAGATCCTGCAAGGAAGGATCCGAAGGCCAGTCGAGTTCGAGCAGATCCCCCAGCAGCGAATCGGTGGATGAATCGCCGGAAGCGCGCCCGAACACACCACGATCCGACAGGACCCGCCGCAACGACGACCGGAGCGCCCAAAACGGCGTGCCGGAATGTTCTGGGTCATTCCGCGCGATCACGGCTTCCGTGCGCGCCCGGAATCGGTCGGAGAGTTCCGCCACAATGCGCGTCTTGCCCATGCCGGGTCCTGCGACGATCGATGCGATCGCGGCTTGCCCGTCCAACGAACTGCGGATGTGTACCGACAACGCATCGATGTCCGTCTGGCGGCCGACGAACGGCAGCTGCGGCGAGGTCGGCCGCGATTCCCCGTGCTCCGGACCATCGCTCCGCGGAGAAGCCAGCAGGGTTCGAAGTGCTTTGGCATCTTCGGGTCGTTGCGCGGCGGCCGGAGCCAGCGCGGCTTCGATCGCCCGCCGCAGGCCCCCTTCGATTTCCTGCGGCAAACCGATCGATCGGTTCCGCACCGACTCGGCAAACCCGTGCTGGGCGGAAAAATCGGGACCCAACACGCACGCGACGAGCGCCATCGCCCAGGCGTACACGTCGGCCGACGGAAGCGGCTTCTCCCCTCGAAGTTGTTCGGGCGGCGCGTACCCGATCGTCCCGGGCGACAGATCGACGTGATTCGCGTCCGCGCCGCGAACCGCGATCCCGAAATCCATCAGATATGGCGTTATCTGAGGATCGCTCGGCACGAAGATGTTGGCCGGCTTCACGTCTCGATGAACGATTCCGACGCGATGGATCTCGGCCAGACCCTCGAGGATGTCCAGCAGGATTCGAGTGGCACGATCGACCTCCAACCGACCTTCCGTATCCAGGTGCTGCTGCAGCGTCGTACCGGAATGGGCGCGATACTCGAGAAAATGGCAACGCGGATGCGCGCTTCCCGCGTCGACGACGCGCGCGACACACCCGTGTTCGACTGCGCGCGTGAGATCACGCTCTATCTCGTAGCGTCGTGTCCCGACCGGATCGCCCGCTTCCGGCAACTCGAAGAGTTTGACGATCCGCTCCTCGCCGGAACGCAATTCCCCGCTGACGACGCGACTCGATTCAGATCGATGCACCTCCACCCACTCGCGAAAGCGCGCATCGAGCCAATCGTTGGTCTCGCGCATCGGTACCCGAGAGATCTTCCTGCACCCCACTGAATTTACCAGCCGCACTCGTCGCGAGAGCAGAACCACCCGGGCGATCGAACATGAGCCATGAGATAGTCGAACGCCAGCCTATCCGGTTCGCTGGCTGTCGCAACTATGCGTTTGGCTGCTGCACAGAATAGGTTCGCCATCCGAAGCCGCTCCTTCGAGGGTGCCGTGATGGGAGGTAGCCAGAGGTTCGAGGCGGATTCCGTGTCCGTATAGTTGAACCGGATAAAGCTCGAGAAGGTTACCCGCCGACCTTCTTGAACTTCAACGTCCATCGGTCGGTGTTTCCGGTCACGGTCTTGCGTCCCACTTCATAGCGGAGTTCGTCGTCGGGCCGGAAGTGAAGCGACGAGTAGTCCACGAGGACGAAGCCTGCCGATTGAATTTCCTTGATCGCTTTCACGGGATCGAATCGTCGCCGATTTTCTGTGTCGTCTGATTCCATGTGCCGACGCGTGTGGTCGACGACGCCGTAGATGCCGCCGTCGCGTAGCGCGTCGTATGCGGCCGCGTTCATCGCCGCGCGTCCGGCGTCGTCGAAGTTGTGATAGTTGCGAAACGTCAGAACCATGTCGGCCTTGGACGCGCCGAGCGACGCGCTCTCGAGTACGTAGAGTCGTGCGCCCTCTGGCCGCGACATCTTCGCCTCCTTTCCGAGAACCTGAACTTTGTCGAACGGTTCGGGTCCGAGAAGATTCTCTTCGACGCGTCCGGTTCCATACGCGACCGAGAGTGCCCCCTCGTCGCGGAGCACCGGCGCAAGTAGCCGGGTGTACCAGCCGCCACCCGGAACCAACTCGATCACCGTCATGTCGTCTCGAAAACCGAGAAACTCGAGCGTCTCAATGGGTTTCCGATTCCCATCGCGCACGACGTCGGCCTCGGGGCGATCCGCCGACATGGCGGTTTCGAGCTTTTGCTTCGTGGAACTGAAATCTGCTGTGGCGACACCCGCCCCCAGCCACCACGTGATGACCGAAAAGGCAACGAAGAGACGAACGATCGACTGAACTCGAACCACTGGGAACCCCCGACTAGTTGAAAAAAAGGACTGGCGCCTGGAGCCGATTCTCACTCGCCGTCAATCCGACTCGAGCGTAGTTCCAGGTCAGTTCGGTGTGTAATACCAGTTTCCTCGTTGGTGTTTGCGGTATTCGTCGATGCGGTGGTATCCGTTCGCGTCGAAGTACTCTTTCAACACGCGTCGATACTCCTTGTCTGAGCCGGCCTCGATACAGATCAACGAAGGCGCGAACCGCTCCAGATCAAATTCGGCCAATGCCTTCGGGGCT
>JAJDAM010000430.1 GCA_029261905.1 Deltaproteobacteria bacterium | reverse complement strand
CGCGCTTGTAGCCGGTGAAGTCGAAGCCGCGGCTGCGCTTCAGGTAATCCAGCAGCGCCTCGAAGGCGTCGTCCGATGACTCGTTATTCTTCGTCATCGGTTTCTCGTCAATGCGCGCCCTTCATGACCAGCGTGATGAGCGCGTCCGCGATCTCGTTCAACGGCAGCACGAAGTCGACATTGCCGGTTGCAATGGCCGCGTCGGGCATGCCGGGGAACTCGGCCGTCTTCGGGTCCTGCACGATGACGGTGCCCCCCATGTTCTTGATCGCCGTGACGCCCATTGAAGCGTCCTTTCCGGTACCCGAGAGAACCACGCCGATCGTTCGATCCCGAAAAGTCGCCGCGACCGACTCGAACAGCAGGTCCGCCGATGGCCGCAGGAAGTGCACGAGTTCGGAGTCGGCCAGCTCCAGCCGCCCATCGGGGTTGACCAGCAGGTGGCGATTGGGCGGCGCGATGTAGACGGTACCCGCCTCGAGCCGCTCCCCGGCTTCTGCCTCCTTTACCCTCAGCGCGGTCCGTTTCGACAGGATGTCGGCCATGAGGCTGCGGTGCCGCGGGTCGAGGTGCTGAACCACCGTCACGGCAGCCGGGAAGTCCGAGGGGAGCGGTCCCAGCAATTCCATCAGCGCCTTGAGGCCCCCGGCCGAGGAGCCACAGGCGACCACGTCGAACGCCCCCACGAAGCCGGTGGCGGGCCCCGACGCCTCACGCATCACCGTGACCCGCTGCTGGCATTTCCACTCATTTGTGGATAGTCCCTCTATAACCTTCGGACCGCAAGAAGGGCTCTCCTCAGCAAAGGCCTGTGTTGCTGCCAGCAACGTCGCCGTCGCTGAGCCTTCGGTAGCATTCAGCCAGATCTGCGGCCTCGCCACGTTGGGAAACCTCGCCCGCCACAGGGTTCGGCGTTAGTCGCGTGGCGAGAACACCTCCTTTCCGCTCCGAATCCGTCTTGCGTCATCGAGCTTCCGCCGCACCTCCGGGTTCTTGGATGCCATCGCCACCACGTCGCGGCGGGTCAGACGCAGCAGTGTGATCGGTGTCGATGCGGTGACGGTTGCGGTGCGGACGTGAGCGCCCAGCAGCGCAAGCTCGCCAAAAAACGCGCCCTCGTCGAGTTCTCGGACCGGAAGATTTTCGCCGTCCGCATTGCGCTGCCCAACCTCGACGCGGCCGTGCGTGATCAGGTAGAGGGCATCGCCTCGCTGCCCTTCGGCGATGATCACGTCGCCCGTGAGAAAAGTGACGGGCCGAGCGCGAGCCGCCAACGCGCCCAGCGACCGCTCCGACAGGTCTTGGAGCAGCGGGACATTCCGCAACAGTTCGGCAGGCTCTACTCCCGCGTGATCCGTCGAAGAGGACAACCTCGACAACGCGGCGGTCACACGACGCTCGAACGAGGCGAGAGCCTTCGCGCCGATCTCGCCGTGACGAAACTGGTGTTCGGCGCTTCGCAGCGCGCTGCCGAGACCCACGCGAGCGAGCACCTGCGACTCGATTCGATCGAACGATTCGGGCAGCTCGGCTCGGATCGTTTCGACTCGCTTGCGCCTGCGTACCAGCCGGGACTCATACAATTGCTCGAGGCTGCTTCTGGCCGCCGGATCCAGGTCGACTCTACGCCGAAGCGTGTCGACCGCTGCCTCACACATCAAGATTCCAGCGATGTCGTGCTGCAACCTTTGCCTCACGCGCAAACCCTGGTAGCGCGCAAGGACACGCGTCGCCCAATCGTGCTCGCGAATCCATCGCAACACCGCCGTCTCGAGACGCTGGAACGGGTTGGTGGGCGGCGATGGGAACTCGTCACCGGTGATGTGCGTTTCGCGGTCGGTCTGCAGCCGGTTTCGCATATCGAGGTAGGTGTAGGTATCGATCACGTCCAATTCGTTCAGACGCTCGAGTTCTTCGAACTCGCTGCGGAGCGCGGCGTTGTAGGCCTCGCGCGCTCCCGATGCCCGGTCATCGAGAGAGGACGCGGGCGCGAGCGTCTCGTGAATCGACTGTCGAGCTGTCTCGAGCCCGACATCCGACACGACCCCGACATCGGCAAAGTGCGAGATCTCACGATCGGCCCGGTGCATGGCAATTGCGAGCGACCGCCGCAGTTCCGCGCGCTCGTCGCGGGTCAGTCGATCCAGGCCGAGCCGGCGCATCAGCGGACGCACGGTCGGCGCATTCACGAGCATCGTGAAGACCACGACACCGAGGGTGAGATCGGTCAGCAGATCCCGACCCGGCAATGCGTCAGGGATCGACAACACGATCGCGACCGCCAACCCGCCCTTGAGCCCTCCCCACCACATGATGTGGCGCTCGCCAATCGAGACGGCCGGCGACGAGAACAACCAGGTGGTAGCCGGGACGAGCCCGTGGACTGTCACCGCCCTCGCGGCGAGCACCAGCCCACAAGCGACGGCGATCGGACCCAGTCGCGATCCCAGCGCCAGCGGATCAACCGAAAGGCCCAACAGCAGAAACAGCAGCGAGTTGCAGACGAGGGCAACGAACTCCCAAGTCCCGGTGATGGCCTCGTCGGTACCGCGCGGCATCCGCGCGAGGCCGAGGATTGCCAGCGCGATCGCACCGCTCGCGCTCGCCATCACTCCCGACACTCCAAGCGTGTGCTCTGCGAGTATGAAGCTCCCATATGCGACGACCATCGACATCGTGAGAATCGCGCTGCGGCCGCTGCGAAGTCGATAGAGCAGTTCTGCGACCACCAACCCGATCATCGCGCCCACGGCTGCCCCGCCCAGGAACACGCGCACGAATTCCACGAGCGCAGCCAGAAAAGTGCCCGCGCTGGGTGTGCCGCCTTCGAGCGCGATGCCCAGCAGAATCCCGAACACGACGATCGCGGTGGCATCGTTGAGAAGCGCTTCGCCCTCCACCAGAACGTGCAGTCGTCGCGGCGCGCCCAGCTCGCGAAACAGAGCGATCACCGCGACGGGGTCCGTCGCCGAGATCAGCGCGCCGAACAGCAGTGCCGTAATCGGCTCGATGCCCAGCAGCTGCCAACATCCGAACCCGACCAACGCGGTCGACATCAGCAGCGCTGGGATCGCGAGCACGAGCACGAACTCGAGCTGCTTGACGAGTTCGCGAGCGTCGAGGTTGAAGCCGGACTCGAAGATCAACGCAGGCAGAAAGATCGAAAAGACCACGTCGGGACCGAGACGAAAGCCGTGCAGCGGTGCGAACGGCTCCCAATGTTGGGCAAGTTGTCCCAGTACGAGCCCCACCAGCACCAGCAGCACGCTGTCCGGCACCGGCCAGTCGCGTCCCAACCCGCTGGCGACGATCGCAACCGCCAGCAGCACAGCCAGAACCAACACAGTCTCAGAGAGGGGCATCGTAACCTCTTCGATCCGCACAACTCGCCTGACGGTCTGCGTCGAAGACCTTCATCCAAGATGTGCTCGAATCAGTCCGAATCAAGACTGAACTCTGCCTGATTGGGCAGAGTCATCCCATTGAGTTCGCCACGGAACCCACCGTGTCGAGAACCTCATTTTCCAATCTGAGTCAGGTTCTTCTCCTCGCATCGTTGGCTGACCTACCATGGATGCAACGGAATGCGGCTGGTGCCCAAGTCAAGGAGAGAGGGTTGAGATCGATAGACCCGATCGAAGTACCGCTCGATTCACTCCCGAGATCGGCATCGCTCAGTGGGGAGATCGGGGATCGTGAGACATGAATCCCAGTCGCAGATTCGCGCTTGCGTTGGTCGGGCTTTCGGCGATTACCGCTCTGGGTACGCTCGGGTACGTACTCGTCGAGGACATGTCGCTGGCCGACGCGTTGTATATGACCGTCATCACCATGTCGACGGTCGGGTTCGGCGAGGTCACGCAGCTGAGTTCCGCCGGTCGATTCTTCACGATCGGACTGATCGTCGCCGGCGTCGGGACGGCGCTCTACCTGGTGGCCACAATTTCAGAGGTCCTGATTGAAGGACAGCTGCAAGAACGGATCGCGAGGACAAGCATGCAGAGAAAGATCGACCAGATGAGCGGCCACCTCGTGGTCTGCGGGTTCGGCCGTTTCGGGCAAGTCGTCATCGAGGAACTCGGCGTCGCGGCGACGCATGCGGTCATCATCGAGAGCGACCCCAGCAAGGAGGACGAGCTCACGCAAACTGGCCTTCCGTTCGTGTTGGGCTCGGCCACCTCCGACGAAGTGCTCGAGCGTGCCGGAGTCGAGCGAGCCAGTGTATTGGTCGTAGCGACCGCCACCGAGGCGGAGAACGTGTTCATCACGCTCGCCGCACGGGAACGCAATCCCGAGCTCCGCATCCACGCGCGAGGCGAGACCGAAGCCGCCTGCCGCCGGTTGTCACTGGCCGGTGCGACGCACGTCACGTCTGCGTATCAGACCGGCGGACAGCGAATGGCAGCGTCGATCCTGCGCCCGTCGGTCGTCGACTTCATCGAAATCGCTCGACCGTCCGCGACGAACGAAGAAGTCGACTTGGAGGAGATCCGAGTCGGACCCGGTTGCGAACTCGTGGGGGAGACCGTTCAAGAAATCG
>JAJDAM010000429.1 GCA_029261905.1 Deltaproteobacteria bacterium | reverse complement strand
TCGAAGCGCCGTCCGGAGTTTCGGGCTGGGTCTCCTCGAAGTACATCCGCGAAGTCGAATCCGATCCGACAATGCCTGCAACTCCACCGTACGAGGATCCGTCGCCCCAGCCGTCACCGGAACCCACTTCCCAAGCCACGAGTTCCGGGACGGAGCGCGACTACGCGCCGGCGCCGGGCAGTCACCTGGCTCAGATCAATGTTGGGATGAACTCCAATCAGGTGGTGGAAATCCTCGGTCCCCCGACTCGCGAGCAGAACTACATCACCGGCAAATCGTTCATTCCATTCTACTACGGGCCAGACACGAGCCGCATCGACTTCAAGTACGCTGGCTTGGGGCGCGTGGTGTTCACCCGCAACCGTTACTCGGGCCAGTTGAAGGTGATTCGCGTGGAGGAAGACGCGTCCGAGACGGGGTACTAGCCTCGATTTCAGTACGATCCCGGTGCCTGGCCATCGCAGCGATTTTCGGCCGGAGGAGAATCGAAATGACGTTTGAAGGAAAGATCTGTCTCGTCACGGGCGCGGGCAGCGGCATGGGCAGGCTCGCCGCGCACCGGATGGCCGCTGGTGGGGCACGGGTAGCCGCAATCGATCTCAACGAAGAGGGGCTTCGCGAAACGGCCAAGGCGAGCGACTCGATCCGTCCGGTTCCGCTCGATGTCACCGACGAGCGCGGGGTGCACGAAGCCGTCAAATCGATCGAGGCCGAATGGGGCCCCATCGATCGCGTAATGAATGGCGCGGCGATCATGCCGACCGGGTTGCTGATGAATCAAGATGCTGGCCTGATCAACCGCATCATGGAGATCAACTACGGCGGCACCGTCAACGTGACGATGGCCACCCTTCCTCGCATGCTCGAACGCGGCAGCGGCGACCTCGTGAACTTCGCGTCGATCGCCGGCTGGATCCCGACGATTCACTTCGGGGCCTACAACGCGTCGAAGTTCGCAGTCGTCGCATTCACCGAGGTTCTCTACCACGAGAACCGCAAGAGCGGCGTCCGCTTCGCGTGCGTCTGTCCACCGCCGGTCGCGACGCCACTGCTCGACCAGGCCAAGAGCAACCCGAAGATTCTCGACGAGATGAAACCAATCGATCCCAATCAGGTACTCGATCGAATCGAAGCGGGCCTCGAGAAGGGGCGTCTGATGATCTATCCCGATATCAGCTCGGCGATCAGCCAGCGACTCAGGCGGTTCCTACCCAGGCTCACCTGGGCGGCGAGTCATCGCGCGGAAGGGATCTGACTCCGAATCGAAGGCCGTCGGAGTGTCGATGGCGCGCTTCTGCCGAAGATCGCCTGCGAGATTGGATCGTGGCAAACGGCTTGCCGGATGCGACGGCCGGAAACACTGCGACGTGGTTGCTGGGCCGTTTCGGGCCTGCACGGTCCTGGTCGATTGGCGTCGAAGCCCGAAAGCTTCGGCTGAATCGGCTATGCCAGCGTGCGATGCGTTGGAAGAACGAGCAGCCATCCGCAGAGATGGAGTAGCGAAACACGGTGCCCGGGCACACGTCTTCCGAGTCTGACACGCCATCTCCGTCCTGGTCGCCGTCACAGATCTGCGCGGCGAGTTCGTCTTCGAGTTCCGCGATCTTCTGCTGAAGGACCATCACCTCATCGAGACAGACTGCCGATTCGTCGAGTGCGGCGTCCAGTTCGACCGAGCAGGCTGCGAAATCGTTGTTCGGATCATCGGGATAGGAGTCGCAGGCGTCGCCCGAACCATCGCGGTCCGAATCGAGCTGGTCTGGATTGTAGAGCCCGACACAGTTGTCGACTTCGTCGTCGACATCGTCTCGGTCTTCGTCGATCAGCGGCTCGCTGCCTTCGGCCTCGTAAATGAGGAGTTCGAGTTCAAATGCCACGAGAAGATGATCTCCCGTCTTGTCTACAAAAAGCTCTTGGGCCTCTCCCGAGGCCGGGTACTCCGTGATCTTGACGAACGTTTGGCCGTCCCAGACATCGATGTGGCCACGGGTGTGGACCGCGTAGATGGTCGCTGCGTCGGGGCTCGTGGTGACCTCGCGCGGATAGGGACCTGTCCCTATGGCGCCGTTGATCCCCATTCCCTCCGCGTCGATCTGCGCGATGTCGTAACCGAAGGCGACGCGATTTCCACCACCGACCGCATAGTAGACATGCTCTCCTCTCGGTGTGACCCACAGATCCTGGCCATTGCTGCCAAGGCTGCCATGTGGGTTCTGCCAAACCAGAATCGCTTCTGGGCCTGAGATGTCGTACTTCGCCAGCGTGCCTGGTGACAAACCCTGGTTGGCGATGAAGAGCGTCTCGCCGTCGGGACTTGTCTCGAGCATCGCACGCCGACAGGCGCTGCAGGAAGTTGAGAGCGCATCGCGCGAAACATGAGTGTTCGGATCGACGCGGTAGATCACCCGGAACGAAGTAGATGTCGGTGCGGCGAAGATCGTGTCGTCGTGCCCAACGGCTACATCCGAGCATGGCTCGGGCAACGGAATCGGGTCGAGTACTGCGAAGGACTCCAGGTTGATCACGCCCAGATGAGAAGCTCCCTGGAGCGCCACATAGAGGGTCGAGCCATCTCGCGAAACCGCCATCCCGCCCGGGCCGCTCCCGATAAATACGCTGTCGATGAGCTCGAGCGTATTCATGTCGATCGCCGCGATCGAATTGCTTCCGGTTGCCCCCACATACACGATATTTCGAGTGGCATCCGCTACGAACGAGCTCGCCACGATCGGAAACGAAGCCTCGATGTCGCCCGCATCCGCGATTGCCGCCTGCGCCAACAGCAAGTGTAGAGCCGCGAGGAGGAATCGCGCGCGATGCCATTTCGTCATGTTGAAGTCCTATCGGGCTTGGGTTGCCATTGGAAGGATGAGTACGTGGTTCGTCGAGTATGCCCCGGCAGCCCTGCGGAAGTGACAAGTATCTTGTCCGACGGGAGGCGTCAGCCGCGCCGCGGATAGCGCAAGTAGTCTTGCGGCTAATCCGTCAGCTCCGCTTGACGACGCGAGCTGACACGACTCGCAGGGATGGATGTCCGCAAAGGACTAGCCTGCATTTCTCCCACACCGCGTAGCGTGGGCGTGCAGTTTTGTGTGGTTGCGTGTTCGCCAACGGGTTCTATCGGAGCGCGCGTTCTCGACTCTCAGCCTTTCCAGAACGGCTTGTCCTGCGCCCACTTCTTCGCCTTGTCGCGGATCGTCGGGTTCGCGCCACGCTCGGCGAGAAGTTCGGCGTGCTTGCGGGTCAGACGCGTGTCGTGGATCAGACTGGTCTGGATCGCGGCGTCCTTGTACTCGATGACCTGGTTCATGTGATCGTCGGTCACGCCGCTCTCCATCTCGCGCATCAGATAGGTGCGCCGAATCAAAGCCTCGTGGCTGCGCATGAGCTTTCGATCGGATCGAGCGATCCGCTCGAGTTGTTCGAGACTGATTCGCGGCGATTGGATCAACTCGACGATGGCCGCATGCGAGACCTTCGAGTCCGGATCTGCCTTCATCACATCCAAGAACGCGTCGATCGGGTCGTCAGTGAGCGCCGATCCGCCAGCCAGCCATGCCGCGGCGGCCTGGGCTCGATATTTTGCCGTCTTCTGGGTGCCGCCCGATTGGAATCGGTCGAACTGTTCGCTCAGGAGTTCGCGCTCGAGAATCCCGGCTCGTAGCCACGCCTCGGTGTATCCGAGGGCGTCGAGTGCGGCACGTTCGCTGTCGGTCAGATCGCTCACTTGTTTCCCTCGCAGACTTTCAAAACTCTCGCTGCACCCAGACGCGCGGAGGGCCGGAACCCAGAACCCGCTAGGGGTTCATCGTGTAGGCACCGTCCAGCGTCTCAACGTGCTGGTGCCAGACCCGATCATACCGGTCGGGATCGTGAACCGGCTTGCGGATGATCTCGCGACAAGCGGCGATCTGGATCTCGCTGCTGCTGGGCTGGCCGAGCACCGACAGCGCGTGCCCCGATACGTCGCGAACCATGAACTCGAAGATCTGGTCGATCAGATCGTCTTCGATTTCGTAGATGCGCGTGTTTTCGAGGATCAACTGGGCGTAGACGACGAGTGCGAAGATCTCGCCCAAAGCCAGTAGAAAATCGACATCTTTCATCTGGTCGGGGCCGGGGGGAGCGGCCGCGAGCATCTCGCGAAAGCGCTCGGTCTGTTCGGAGAACACCCGCACGTTGGGCAGCTCCACGCCGTCGAATGCGCGCCGATAGTCGTGAAACTGGATCTGCCCGAGCCCTCTCGCTCCACCCTGATCGAACAGGAAGTCATCGTTGTCGTCGCGGTCCTGTCGTCCGATTTCGGGGTACTCGGCGGGATTGAAGAAGTAGTTGGGCATGAACTTCGCGATTAGAGCGACGTTTACGT
>JAJDAM010000428.1 GCA_029261905.1 Deltaproteobacteria bacterium | reverse complement strand
CGGGTCCGGTCGTCGAACTGCTCGGAGGCGGCGGTACTGCACTGGGGCTGTCGTTCGTTCTGCTGGGTGACTTTCGGGTCTTCGTGCTGGTCTTCGGTGTGTGTGCGCCCGAGCGCGGCTGGAGGGGTATCGCGGGTGAAGCCGCATTGTGGACCCCGATCGTCGCGATCAGCGCGTACGCGGTGCACTGGGGAATCGACGTCATCGCCGGAGGCGCCCCGGGCCAGTTGTTGTGGATGATTCACGAGATCTTCTTCGTGCTGCTGGCGGGTTTCGTGCGCAATCGATTGGTCCCGAGCCGCACCGATGCCAGCGATCCGAACCGCGCGAAACTGCAGCGCACGCTGAGCTTCGTGATGCTCTACTACGGGCTCTGGGCGGCCTCGGACATGCTGATTCTGTGGGGCGGGCTCGATGCGGGTTGGCTGCTTCGCGTCGTCCCCAACCAGCTGTACTACGCGGTCTGGATCCCGTTCGTGTACACGACGTTCTTCAGTGACCGCGCGGGTCGTGCTTGAGATCTTTCATCGCGGTGAAGTAGGCGACGAGCGCGTCGAGCTGGCTGTCGGTGAGGTGTGGGTGAGCCGGCATCGTGGTGTAGCGAAATGCTTGCGGATCGCGAATGAAAGCCTTGATCTGATCGGCCGGGCGGTACTCGACGATGCTGCGCGGCACGTTGAGGTCGGGTCCGATCATGCCTCCCTCCCCGTTGATCGCGTGGCAAGCGATGCACTCGACGCGAAAGATCCGAAAGCCATCGTGCGCAGCCGAATCGCTGGCGGACGCGCTCGGAAGCGTGTGGGGATACTCGGTCTCGAACGCCGCAATTTCGATCGTCGCGAGTTGGTAGGGCCATGGGTAATGGTGGATGTCGTTTTGGTGCGGCTTGTTCCAGACCAGGTAGAACGGGCCTGGATCGACTTGTCGACGGTCGATGGGTTCCCAGCGGGGTGCGGTGGGACTGCCGAGTTCCGCGTCCGACAACGCGAGGTAACCGCCCTCCTCTGTCAGTTTCGCGCCCGAAGCGGGCTTGGTGAAACCGTCGAGCGCGCGCAGGAAATAGTTCGCATCGCCATCGGCGTCCCGTTCGCGATCTATCGCGGGCCCGAACCCCATCTCCAGTACTTCGCGCAGCGGGCATGCCCAGAACGACTTCGACTTGCCATAGTACGGATCGTCGATCACGACGCGCTCGATGCCGCACGACGCGAGGGTCGCGCGATCGACGACGCGGACGACCACTCCCTCGCGCACGAACGTCAGCGCTGCCGGGCTCGACTTCGGTGCTGCACCCGCGCCGATGCCGACACCGAGCGCAATCAAGATCCCCGCGACCCAGCATGCTGACTTCATCGGGTTGACCTCCGAATCACGACGAGCTGACCGATCATATGGGCCGGCGGCGGTTGGCGGGGCTCTGTGAGCTCCACGCGCGTACCCACACCCTGAACGAGACGCAAACCGATCGACGTCTCCACGAACCCCTTGCAACGCAGCGCACCGAGCGAAACCAATCGTTGCTCGAGCGTTTTGGAATCGACACCGCTTTCGACCTGCAGTGGCTCCGTTTCGAAATCTTCGTGTTGATGCGGCGGAGGGGTAGCGGCGGCCGAGCGCCGGCGCCTTCGCAGACCGTCGGGGTCCGGCGGAAAGAGCAGCATCGGATCCACCGCCCCTTGAACGGCTCGAACCAACGGCGCATCGGGCTCGATCTCTCGGAGCATCGCCTCGAGTCGCGGCAGATCGCCTTCCGCAACGAGGTCCACCTTGTTCAAGACCAACAGATCGGCCGAGGAAACCTGCTGTTCGAAAGTCCCGTCGAGGTCTCGGCCGGCTGCGAGTTGTTCCGCGTTCACGACGATCAACGCCACGTCGTCCTCGATCCAACTCGCCACCGGTTCGCGCCAGAAATTCATCTGCACGTCGAATGGAAGCGCAACGCCGGAGGTCTCGACGATCACGCGATCGGGTTTCACGCGCTCCCGGAGCGCCACCAGCGTGTCGACGAGTTCGTCAGACAGGCGGCAGCAAACGCAGCCTCCCTGGAGTTCGATGTATTTCTCATCGCCATTGTCGTCGTCATTGTCGTCGTCCATGGAAAGCAGCGCACCATCGATCCCGAGTTCACCGAACTCGTTCGAGATCACCGCGACTCGGGTGCCCTCGCGCTGTGCGTCGGCGAGCAGATGCCGGACCACCGAGGTCTTCCCGGAGCCGAGGAACCCGGACACGATCAGCGCGGGGACGCGTAATGATCGATCCACGGTGGGTTCAATCCTCGACAGAGCCATCAGCTGGCTCCCTTAAAGAGCCATCAGCTGGCTCGCTTAAAGAGCCATCAGCTGGCCTTTTTAAAGAGCCATCAGCTGGCCCCCCGGAAGAGCCATCAGCCGGCTGATTTCGGGAGGGGTCGTGAAGTGATGCACTCACATCATCGCCACCGACCAGACCCCATTGATCCTCGCGTCCCGCTGCCGGCCCGGTGCGCAGCCGGGCGAACACGCCGTAGTGGTCCGTGGGCCAGATTCCACCGCGCTCGTCATTGCACACGACCTCGCACGACACGAACTGCCCGACGCCACTACGACTGGGGAAACCGGCGAACACGTAATCGATCCGCCGGTTCGGCTCGAGATCGGCCTGTGCGTAGCGGTTGTCGTTGGACCAGGTATACCCCGGCCCGCCCGGGCCCGCGGTCGTCCAGGCGTCGAGCAGCGCAATGCTCCGGCCGCCGAGCGATTGCAGGCCCGACACGTAGCGGATCTCCGCCGATTCGGGTGCGGCGTTGAAATCGCCGATCAGTATCGGCGGAAAACCGCCGCGCGGACGTCGGCGCAATGCGAGGTCGCATAACTCGACGACCTGGCGCTCGCGTGTCTCGCCGTGGCGCCACTTCCAATGCAGGTGAGTGCAGGTCAAGCCGATTTCGCCGTAGGGCGAATCGATCGTGGTAGACAGCGCGGCCCGGGTCTCCGCGTCTCCCGCGTCGGGCAGCTGGAGCGTTTCGCGGTCGACGATCGGCCAGCGACTGGCGATCGCATTGCCGAACTCCAATTCCCCGCTGCCTTCGCGCTCGAACGAGGAGGCACACACATAATCGAGATGGTATCCGCGGCCGTCGAGCAGTTCAGCGACCTGGTCGAGATCTCGGCCGCGCAGCGCCTCCTGAAACCCGATCAGGTCGGGGTCCAGACGATCGATCCACTCGCGCAACCGCTTCGCGCGTTCGGTGTACGGACCCGCGTCGTGCCAGAGGTTCAGCGACAACACGGACAGCGTTTCTCGGGAACTCATCCTCTCAGCCTATCGCGTCTGGGACTCGCCCGACCGCCGCACGCCTGCTCGAGCGAGGCGAGCGCCCCCACTCATCGCACCAGGTCGGCGAGCATTCCGAGCGACGCCTCGACCGCATCGGCATCGGCACCGGGCACCTGGGTCCGAGCGATCAGATGCGTCATGCCGAGCTTCGAGCGGTGGAGTTCGATCTGCTCCGCCACCTGTTCCGGGCTTCCCACGATGGCCCATCCATCCACCGAACTTCCCGACGCATTCCGAATGCTGGCCGCTTGGGATTGCGCCAGCGCGGAGGCCTGGGCACCCAGCCCCGCGCGCACGCGCTCGAGCACCGTTTCCTCTCGACTGATGAACACCGTTCGCATGATGGGCACTTCGATCGGAAGTTTGCGGCGCTCGGCGCTCATCGCGTCGCGGTGACGGGCGTAGTTTTGCTCGAGCCGCGCCATCGACTCGATCGGCGATGCCAGATAGGGCAGTCCCAAGCGTCCCACCTGAGCGACCGCTTTCGGACCAAAGCCCGCGACCCAGATCGGCGGATGGGGTTTCTGAACGGGCAGCGGCGATACGCGAATCGCCGGAGATGCGGGATCGTCCGAATCCTCCCACGCGACCGGCTCGCCACTCCAAGCCGTGCGCATCACTTCGAGGGCGGCTTCGAAGCGGTCGCGTTTCTCGGCCACCGGCACGTCATAGACCCTGAACAAGGCTTTGCGAAATCCCCGGCCGACGCCCAGGATGACCCTGCCCTGCGAGAGCTTGTCGAGTACGGCGACCTCTTCCGCCACGGCGATCGGGTTCCGAATCGGCAATAGATAGGAAGTGGTCGCGATCTTGAGCGTGTGGGTGCGCGAGGCGATCGCCGCCAGCTGCAGCAGCGGCGCAGGAATCGCGGTGTGGCCGGTAAAATGGCTCTCGGGCAGCCAGAACGAATCGAAGCCGAGCCGCTCGGCGAACTCGGCCTGCTCGGCCAACGCGTTGGCTGCGCCATCGCCCCCTTCGCGCCACGGCGTCACTCCAACTTGAAGCTGTGGCAGCGCACGGGTGGGGGCATCGGGTCGGGAGGGGGCGGACACGGGACGAGCATATCGGCAGGGGCGATTCCGCGCCGACCACACCTCGATCCGGGCGGATTGTGTAACATGTTCTACCTCTCGAATCGGACACGCGATTCGACTACAACGTCCTGCTCACACTTCCATCACATCACCCCCCGTACGACTCGCGGTCGCCGCGCAGTCCGAATCCGCGGGTTCGGGTGTGAGGCCAGCATGCACCTCGACTACAGCCCGGCCCAGCAACAGCTCAGGGAAGAAATCCGCAGCTATTACAAAGACTTATTCACTCCCGAGCTGCGCGCGCGCTTCGATGCAGAGCACGAAGAGATGGGTGGGCCCGTGTTTCGCGAGATCGTCGGTCGCTTGGGGGATGACGGCTGGCTCGGAATCGGCTGGCCCAAGGAGTTCGGCGGAAAGGGCCTGGGCCCCTTGGAGCAGTACATCTTCTGGGACGAGACCTATCGCGCGCACGCCCCGCTGCCGGTGATC
>JAJDAM010000427.1 GCA_029261905.1 Deltaproteobacteria bacterium | reverse complement strand
GTAACCGGCGCATTCTCGACAGCATAGTGGAGTGGGGCGCGGCGCTCAAGTTCGCCCTGTCTTGAGGCGCCCCTAGGGTTCTGTTCGGCGAGTCCGGGCGTATAGTATTGAGATGCCCAAACGCTCCGCTCCTCTGAGTCTGGTTCTTGCTCTCGTGTTGTTTGTTGTGATCGGCCTCGTCGTGGCGATCGCCTACTTGTTGCTTCTCAAGTCGCTCGGCCGTGGTGGGGGTATGGATGGGCTTGCGTTGGTCGCGTCTCTGTTCGTGATGCCGGCTGCCGGCGGCTTATTTGGGGCCGTTTTCTGGCTACCCTTCACGCTCTACAAGGACAGCAAAGGCACGCCCCTGACGGCATCAAGTGCATTGGTCTTTGGGCTTGGGGTCGGGCTTGTTGTCTCGTTCATCTTTGCCGGCCCCAGCGGGTTTCGTCTTCGGGGGGGCGCGCCTCTCTTCAACTACTTCGTTCCGCTGATCGCCGCTCTTGGCTCATGGGCCGGGACGATCATCGTCAACCGAATGAGGAAGTAGCGGGCTGAGAGACTTGGCTGTCGCGTGCCAACCAAGGGTTTAGAAGCGGCAGGAGAAGACCTTGGCAGGGGGCAAGTTCCGCCAACAAATGGAGGTCTTGACCGTCGGGAAGTATTCGCCCAGGAAGGCCCGAAGGTTGAAGAATTCAACTTTGCCTCTGCCGTTGCCGTTGCTCTGCCGCAAGCGCAGGCCATGCAGATACTGGAACTGAGTAAAGGCGCTCCGCTTGTCGAGCAACGGCATCAACTCCCGAAGGATCTCACGACTCACTGATTCGGGCATCATGCCGAACCCTAAAGAGGACAGGACGGCATCGACGCGAGCGTAGCCTCGGCGCTGCAATTCGACCGCGGCGGTTTCCGCCCCGGCCGCGATCACTTCCAGCCGCGGATCGTCGATCTCGGCGCGCAGATAGTCGACGAATCGGGGGTTGATCTCGAAGGCCAGGATCTGCGCGTCCGCCGGAGCCGCTGCCAGGAGTTCGCGCGTCATCACGCCTGTACCGGGCCCGAATTCGACGACGATCTTGGCTTTGGCCACTTCGAGGGGCTTCACCATGGCCCGCGCCAAGTATCGGGAACTCGGAGCGACCGAGGCGGTGGTGTGGAAGTCCGCGAGCGCTTCCTGTACGAACGCGGCCTTACTCACAGGCGCGATCCTCCGGAACTGTTTTCTGGTTGTGCAATGGAACTGGCAAGAACGAAAAAAGAACGTCGATCATAACACAGACTACTAGCCTCATCATGCCGATACGAAACCTAGAACCCGGCGGTTCCATCGCTCTGTGGGCGGCGTCTCTTTGTCGATCACCCCGGGGGCTGCCGGCCGGGAGGCCTGAAGAGCATAGCGGGATGCTCATTCTAGTAGACTGTCGCAGAGCAACCCTTACATGACTGATTTGGAACAACTCATCGAGATTCTCCAGCGTGATCTTCCAGGCTTCCCGAACGTCTTCGCGGTCGGGCTCGGTCGCCAGCGTCGTTGCGCGCAGTTCTTCGAGGTTCTTGGCTCCCAATTCGGCGTCCGACCCGAAACGAACCCTGGCCACGAGTTTTCGACCGAAGAAGCCGATCGCGGTTCGTGACAGCAGCCCGCTGAGCCGTGACTGGGTCGAGCGCGCCAGCTGGAAACCCGTCGACGACCCACCAAAGCGAATCAAGTCGAATTTTTCCGTGACATCGTTGAGGATGAAGCTGACGATCACGAGGTCTGGCGAATAGCGAATTCCTTCGCGCGCCAGGTACAGCTGGTACTGCCAGGGTGAGTAGCCTCCGACACCGGCGTTGACCGTCTCGACGTCGATTCCGGCGGCTCTTTCGAGGATCGATTCGACGACGAACGGGTAGCTCTGGTCGTGCCGAGCCAGCTGGTAGCCGAAGGGCACCGAATCCCCCAGGTAGAGTACGCGAGCGGAACCGGGTGTTCGTTCGTACGGAATCGCGGGCCCGCGCAATCCCTTGGCATTCACTCGAATTCGGGCGCCCGACCACAAATCATCGGCGTTCGGACGCAGGCGCCAACCCAGATCGCGATCCTCGATGAAGATCGATGTCTTGCGCACGCCCTCGAGTTTCGGCTCGAGGTCTGCGAACGGTCGCAGCACCAGTTCGAGGACGACCACGGGGATGACCACGGCCGCCAACAGCAACAGCCAGTTGGAGGCCTTGCCGAACCGCCCCACGGATCTGGGTTGCGACTGACTCACGATTGACTCACGACAGGCTCACGACAGATTCCGATGCATCTCTGCGTCCGCCTATCGTGCCGTAAGCGGCACGCGCTCGAAAGTTCCGGGCGCATCGCGAACCGGAACGATTCGAAACGCGGTGTGGTCGTCGACGATGACCGCGTCGATTCCGAGAGTACCGAGATACTGGGAAGGTCGGGCCTTGTTTTCTCGAAAGCCCGCCATCAGTGCCTGTGTCGCCTCGACGCTCGTCACTTCGACACGTGGCAGCCATCCACCGACGATGCGCTTTTCGTGGACGATCTGATTGATCTTCGCGCGCCGCCGAAAATCCAGCACGGTGTTGACCGAATCCATGTTTCGCAACTGATGAGAAATCGGGTCCGGTCGCAGTGGCCAGAGAGGCCGGGGCCAGGGAAACGGAAACAGCAGCGCCGACTCGAGCGCGAACGCCAACCCGGCCGCGGCCGCGAGTCCGCGTCGGCGCTGGGGAGCCGCGCGAAACAAGTCCGACAACGCCAGCGAGAACGCGATCGCCAGACAAAATCCTCCCGGCAGCGACCAGCGCCAGTGATTCGTCAGGAAAGAAAAACCGGGCAGCGGAAGCAGCCAAGCCTCCGGCAGCCGAATCGAAGTCCCAGGCTCGGGTTCCCAAACCGGTCCGAGTGCCAGCACGAACATCGCCGCGGCCGATGCGAGCCAGCAGACGTACGCGCCGCGGCGTCGACTGCACCACAGCCCGCAGCCGATCGTCAGCGGGACGGTGAAGCTGAGAAACACCACGAGAAACGGCGTTCCTTCCGGACGATCGGGCCGGTCGATGGCCGGCCAGACGAACTCCAGTAGCTCGGATCCGAGGATCGTCGGGTTGGCGGCCGAGTGGACCGCATAGTCGCGCAGGCTCGCTTCGTACATTGGAATCGCACGGGGAAGAACGATCGCGCACACGGTGAACACGACGATCCCGATCGACAGCAGGCCACGGGGCGCTCGCGCGAGCGTGATGAAATCGCGCAGGTACGCGGGCACCAGCGTGAGACCGAGCACGGCCAGGAACAGGAAGTCGGCCTACGCTAAACAACAGCCCTTCCGAGGAGACGCACGATGCCGACGAGAAAGCCGTCCCGACCGGGTGTTCCAGCCGCTTCCTCGCAGGCAGCGCT
>JAJDAM010000426.1 GCA_029261905.1 Deltaproteobacteria bacterium | reverse complement strand
CTGGCGTAGGCGAGCATGCCGAGCGTGTACAGCAGGCCGCCCAACACCAGCAGCGTGACCGCTGGCGTGCCGAGACGATCAGAGACGGGGACGAGCAGCGGAACGGCGAGCCAGCCCTGCGCGACCTGCAGCACGAGCGAGTAACGGTCGCTGAGTTGCGGCCACCAGTATTTCTGGGCGGTGCCGACGGCGGCGATGCCCCACACCGTCGCCAGGATCGCGAGCCGCAACCAGCCGTCCAGGACGATGAGGGTCATCGGCGTGAAGCTGCCGGCGATCAGCACGTAGATCATCGCATGGTCGATGCGCTGCATACGACCCTTCCAGACGCGGCCCCACGGCACCGAGTGGTAGAGGCTGCTCACCGAGAACAGGCAGACGAGGCTGAGGCCGAACACCAGCAGCGCGCCGCGCTCGGAGAGGTCTCCGTGGGCGCGGCTCCACAGCGCCGCGGTGCCGACGACAGACAGCAGCGCTGAAGTGCCGTGCAGCAGCCCCCGGACGGGGTTCTGCATCCAGCCCAGGGTGGCGCGCGGGGGTGCATTCAGCATCGATCCCCACGCTATGCAACGGCGACTGGCCATGTCAGGTGCTGTGTGTGGAAGTTGTGTCAATTCGGGAGCGATGATCCCACGCTGCTAGCGTCCCTTCGTGGATTCTGACTTCGCCTCACTGGGTCTCTCGCCCGCATTGCTCGCTGTCGCCGCCGAACTCGGCTACGACCATCCAACCCCCATCCAGGCGGCGAGCATCCCCGCGTTGCTCGCTGGCCAGGACCTGACCGGTCAGTCGAAGACGGGCAGCGGGAAGACGGCCGCTTTCGCGCTGCCGATCCTCCAGCGGATCGAGCTGCGAAACCGGTCGCCTCAGGCGCTGGTGGTGTGTCCGACGCGGGAACTCTGTGCCCAGGTGGCCCGCGAGACGCGCAAACTCGGACGCAAGCATGACGGGTTACAGATACTGACCGTTGTGGGCGGTGAACGGGTGAGCGCCCAGTCCAGCGCGCTGAAGCGCGGCGTGCACATCGTGGTGGGGACACCGGGTCGGCTGATCGATCACCTGAAGCGCGGCACGCTCGATCCGGCAGCAATCGCCACCGTCGTTCTGGACGAAGCGGACCGCATGCTCGACATGGGGTTCCAACCGGACGTGGAGAGGATCCTGCAGACGCTACCCGAAAAGCGACAGACGGCGCTTTTCTCCGCGACGTTCCCGGACGCGATCGAGGCGCTGAGCGCTGCGCATCAACGGCGCGCCGTACGCGTCACCATCGACGAAAGAGCGGAAGCTCTCGAGATTCGCGAGGTCGCGCTGATGACCGAGCGTGAGCAGAAGCAACACGCCCTCTTTTGGGCGCTCGGTCAATACGCGCACGAATCCGCGCTCGTCTTCTGCAACTTCAAGGCGACCGTCGCCGAACTCCAGGCGGCGCTTGACGCGGACGGCGCGAGCGTCGCGTGCCTGCACGGCGATCTGGATCAGTTCGACCGCGATCAGGTACTCGCCCGCTTTCGCAACCGAAGCGTGCGTATCCTGATCGCGACCGATGTGGTGGGACGCGGCATCGACATCGAAGATCTCGATCTCGTCATCAACTACGAATTCCCCGCGCAGCCAGAGATCTACGTGCACCGCATCGGTCGCACCGGCCGAGCGGGGAGGACGGGGATTGCCGCGACACTCGTCACCCCGCGCGACGTGCCCAAGCTGGCAGCGATCGAGGCATTGACCGCAATGCCGATCGAACGCGTGCAACCCGATGCGCCTGGCGACCTCGACCGGGCGGCGGGTTTCGTGCGCGACGCTCGCATGGAAACCATCCTGATCTCCGGCGGCCGCAGGGACAAACTGCGTCCCGGCGACATCCTCGGCGCGCTGACCGGCGAGGCAGGGGGTTTGCAGGGCGCCGACATCGGCAAGATCGAGATCCACGACCGCCTGTCGTACGTGGCAGTCGCAAAGAACGTGAGCCGCACCGCGGTTCAGAGCCTCGACCAGGGTCGTATCAAGAACCGACGCTTTCGGGCAACGCTGGTCGGAGGCTGAGGGAAGAGTCGCGCGAACGATGTGCGAGATTCGGGAATTCTGGTTTCGGCGGGATTTCCGAAGTCCCCACCGGGTCACAGGCTCGGACAGCCGAGCAGCCCAGTTGCCAGATCACGGTCCGAAGACGGGCCGTTGAAGCGCAACAAATCCTCGCTTTGCGTTCTCCGCAACCTCCGGTGGCAATGTCGCGATCGTCGCTGCAAGTGTGGTCGTCGCCGGGAGCAGGTCTTCGGGTTCGACCACGCGATTGACCAATCCGATCGCGAGTGCTTCCTGTGCATCGTAGTTGCGACCCGTAAGGCACATCTCGCGCGCATGTCCCGTACCGACGACGACACGCATCAGCTCGTAGCTCGCCGCCGCGCCAAAGCGAACCTGTGGCTGACCAAAGATGGCGGGCACTCCCGCAATTCGAAAATCGCACATTGCCGCAAGGTCGCAGCCGCCTCCAAGCGCCGGACCGTTGACGGCCGCAATGAGCGGTTTTAGAAACGTGAAGACTCGCCGGTGATACTCGTTCGCATCGGCAAACACCTGCTCCATTTCGCCGCCCAAGAGCTCGGCTCTATCAAAGCCCGCACAAAAGGATGGCCCCGATCCGGTCAGGACGACGGCGCGAATACTTTCATTCCTCTCGAACTCGTCGAGTCTGGCCACGATCTCATGGCGAAGTGCGCGCGAGAGAGCGTTGCGCTTATCCGGACGATTCAAGGTCAACACGGCAAAGCCGCTCATCTGTTCCACAATGGTCAACGAATTCGGCATGGCTCACCTTTCGAATCTGGTGCCGTCGAAAGTGGCGCGATCATTTCACGCGATTGAATCAAAGACGATCCGCGGACGGATGGCGCTTCCGTTCGCCGAAGCCTCAAAGGCGTCGTTCACCTCTGCGAGCGGGTAGTCGGGGCCGATCATGGCTTCCAAGTCCAGTTCACCCTGCGCCGCGAGGCGGAAGATCTTTGGAAAATCACGCACGGGGTCTGCGGATCCGTGAATCGAACCGCGGAGCGACTTGTCGAAGATGAGCGACATGATCGGAATCGAGACTTCTTCGGCATAGCCCGTGAGCCCAACCGCGACGGCGCGACCGCCGATCGCGAGGGCATCGAATGCCTGGCGCACCACGTCTGCCTTTCCGACCGACTCGATCGCAAGATCGACTCCACCGTCGGTCAGTCCGTGGATGGCGGCAACCGCATCTCCGTCCCTGGGCGATACGCCATCGGTAGCGCCGAGCCGACTGGCAAGTTCGAGCCGTGCCGGATTCGGGTCCACGGCAACTATCCTGGAAGCACCGGCGATCCGTGCACCTTGTACCGCGGATAGCCCTACTCCACCGCAGCCGAAGACCGCGACGCTCTCGCCCCAACGTACTCCGCCGGTAATGACTGCAGCGCCGAAGCCCGTCGTAACCCCGCACCCAACACTGCAAGCTGATCGCAGCGAGAGGCCATCGCAAGGAATTGCGGCGCGTTCGTTGACGACAACAAATTCCGAAAGTCCCGAGACGCTCATGTAACGACCGAGAGGTTTCCCGGCCAACGACAACGACCCGTCGTCCCTGTTCGTTCGCAAGGACGTGCACAAATGCGTTCGCCCAGAGCGACACGAGCGACACGACCCGCAGCGTGGAATCCAGGCGATCACGACCGATTGCCCCGCCGCGACCTCAGTCACGCCTGGGCCAATAGACTCAACGACCCCCGACGCCTCGTGCCCCAACACGGCGGGAAACGTGATCCCTTCGCCAGTACGCCAGACGTGCAGATCGCTCGCGCAAACTCCGCAAGCAGCGATACGAATGCGAACTTCACCCGGACCGGGATCGCGCACCGTAACCTCTTCGATGCGCAGCGGTTCGCCACGCCCGAATGCCACGGCCGCCCGCGCCCTGATTCCCGCGCTCATTCGATGCCGTCGAGGAGAACGCCGAGCAGCCCGAGCGTTCCGGCCTTGGCAAAGATGTCGCTGGAGAAGGAGCCGTCGGCGTCCCACTTGTCGGTGTTGGGGCGAATCTCTTTGGCGGAGAAGCGTCGCACAATCTCACGAAACGCCTGACGTTCTTCATTCCAATGGAGGAACAGCATTGGGGGCTCCTGCCTATTCGATTCGAGTCTTTGAGTCTTTCCGGGTGTGCGCGAGGACTCGATGTACGGGAGTAGAAGAAAGAACGCCCCCTGGCAATGGTTGCCGTGGCCAAGCTGGTGGGAGATCCAGGCCAGCCGCACGCCGCGCGTGACGAGCTGGCTGTCGAACGTGTCGCGAAGGTCCTCAACCCAAACCATGAGACCATCCTTCATGTCACCCCGCGATGGCCCGGTTCAGCTTCGACTTCGACGGTCCTGGCCGGCGGTACGAAGGCGACCCGAGGGGCACGAGCCAGCGCTGAAGCGGGCCACGACTTCGAAACCCTCGACGCCCGCACCAAGAACGAGAGGATTGGTCGGGAGGAACGCTGATCCGCGACGAGCGTCGCGGCGAGCGTGATGCGATCCTCGAGCGATGCGAAAGCTCACGAACTTCTCCCGTCGCGAATTCCTGACCGGCACTGCCGCAAGCGCCGCCGGTCTGGCCCTGGGCGCCTGTTCGTCGTCCCCGGAGCCGGACCGATACACCGAAGCGGATATCGCAGGGCTGGCCGAGCAACGGGAAATCGAGCTTGCCCGCTCGGGGAAAGGACCCTTCGGCCCACAGAAATATCGTGGCTACCGGGGTCTCTCCGAGCTTCCCTGGTTCGAACTCGATTCCCTGGGCAAGCTGGTTTGTGTCGCGGACGACTTCCCGACCGCCATCGACATGCACTGCCACCTCGGGATCTCGATGCTCCTCGCACCGGACATCGACCTCATGCGGCCTGCTGAACGCGTCCGGCACCTGCTCGATTGCGATTCCGAAGACCCTGGTTGCGAGCTGGACCTGGACGTTTACATCAACGCCAATTTCACCGAGGACGACCTCTGGGAGCTGCGCAAGGGGGTTGTCGCCCAGGCCATCTGGGGAAGCTCCGCGGCTGCGACCCACACCATCCCCAACCTCCTCGCTGAAATGAAGGCAACCCGGGTAGGCGAAGCCGTCATCCTGCCGATCGCCTTCGGGCTTCCGTTTGGGGACGACCTGACGGAACGCTGGCTGGCGGCCATCGATCAGCCCGCCGTGGGAGCTCAGCTGTTGAAGGCCGCTTCCGTGCACCCGCGAGATCCGGAACGCATCGAAAAGCTCGATCGATACGCCGCCGCCGGAGCTCGGGCGATCAAGTTGCATCCCACGATGCAGCGCTTCTATCCCGATGACCCCGATGTCATGGACATCTACGAAGCCTGCGAACGGCTCGGGTTGGTCGTGACCTTTCATGCGGGGCGTGCAGGTATCGAACCCGAATCCACCCATCGCTACGCAATGCCGCGTCACTTCGAAGGCGCGCTAAGCAGTTTTCCGGGCGTGAACTTCGTCCTCCTACACTCCGGTGCCCGCGACGCAGCCTCTGCCCTCGATCTTGGTCTTCGCTATGAAAACGCCTGGTTGGGCATCCACGGCCAGGGTGTCACCTCGCTGCACGAGATGCTCGAAGCGACCGGTGGTGAGCGCATGCTATTCGGAACCGATTGGCCGTTCTATCACCTCGCGGCCACGCTGGCGAAGGTTTTGATCGTCACCGAGGGCAAACCCGAGCAGCGCGCAGCAATCCTGCGGGGGAATGCCGAACGATTGTTGGCACCCCCGACTTCTACCTCCAACGCCTGAACTCGCCTTCGCTGTTGATTTCCTGCCCGGTGATCCATGCCGCCCTCGCTGATCAACCAGGCCATGTCGAAAGCAACGTCGCCGACTGCGTGTTCGTGCCTCCTCGGCTGCGCACACGCAAACCCCGCCGGTGTGGGAATCCAGTACAGTACGGCACCAGCGAGGGGCGAGAGGCGGATCGAACTCGAGGAAGCGATGGCCGAATGGCATTCCGTTTCCTGCTGATCGATGTCAGAATGCGACGAACCACCGACCCTCTGTGATGCCGGATGACGTTTCCATCGGATTGGATCCCTCCACGCTGAGCAAATCCTCCCGCCACTGACTACTTTCCATTCACCAGGGCCGACTCCTCGATTCGGGCCCTGTTGGTACGGCGACAACTTGATTCCTGACACATACAGCCAACCGGTCGACCCCGATCTGATCGCCTGCCTCGACTGCGACCTGCTGCAGCGGATCCCGCTGCTCGAGCCCGGTGCGTCCGCTTGCTGTCCCCGCTGCGGCAAGGAGTTGTGCCGATCTCGTGACGACGTCAAGCACCGGACGCTTCCGCTGTTGCTCGCAGCGGCGAGCCTCTACGCGATCGCGATCAGCTCTCCCATGCTCGGCATCTCGGCGGTCGGACGTGAAGCCTCCACAACGGTGTTCGGTGGTGCGGAACAACTCTGGCGCGATGGCCGAGAGGCCGTCGCGGCACTGGTTCTGTTCACCGCCGTCGTCGCACCGGCGCTACAGATCGCATTCGTGCTGGCGATGGAGTTTGCCGGGCGCCGCCAAGAGCCGCCGCGCTGGGTCAGGACGTTGCTCCGCCACCACGTTCTCACGAAGACTTGGAGCATGATCGAAGTCATGATGCTCGGAGTGCTGGTTGCCCTGATCAAAATCTCGGAACTCGCCACGGTCATCCCCGGAGCCGCGATGTACGCGCTCGGCGTGTTGATCTTCCTGCTTGCTGCGATCCAATCGAGTTTCGATCCCAGGGCGATTTGGGATCGCGTCGAGTGGGCCGAGGTTCGACGCGCGGGCTCTGCGGTCCAAAATGAGGCGACGCCGTGAGCCAGGCCGCGGCCAATGCCATGGCACTGGGCCTGCAGAGTTGCGAGACGTGCATGCTGCTGACGCGTCCGGCAGCGGGTGCGCACGAAGGCCGCTGCCCGCGCTGCGGCTCGGAGACACACTTCCGCAAACCGGCGAGCCTGCAACGCACCGCTGCACTCGTGGTCGCTGCCGCGATCTGTTACATCCCGGCGAACCTGCTGCCGGTGATGAATACGACGACGAGCAGCGGCAGCGAGACCGACACGATCCTGCAGGGGGTCGTACTGCTGTGGTCACCGACCGGCTGGCCGCTGGCGCTGATCGTGCTCTTTGCGAGCGTAATGATCCCGAGCGCGAAGATCTTGGCGCTCGGGTACTTGCTGGTCACGGTGCAACGCGGCTCGGTCCGAAACAGCGGGCAGCGCGTCCGACTCTACCGGATCGTCGAACTGATCGGGCGCTGGTCGATGGTCGACGTCTTCGTCGCGACCTTCACGGCTGCTCTCGTGCAACTGCAACCGCTGATGTCGATCGCACCGGGCCCGGGTCTGGTGTTTTTCGCAGCGGTGGTGGTGTTGACGATGCTCGCGGCAGAATCCTTCGATCCCCGGCTAATCTGGGATCCATCGAGCGAACAGGAGGCTGATGATGTCTGACAGCGATCCGGCTCCCGACGCACCCGTGTCGAAGACCGTCCCGCGCAAGCGCGCCCGCATCTCGATCGTCTGGCTGATTCCGATCGTGGCAGCGGCCGCGGGCGTCTGGGTCGCGGCGACGGTGATCCTCGGCGAAGGTCCCAAGATCACGATTGTGCTCCGATCGGCCGAGGGACTCGAAGCCGGCAAGACCCAGATCGAATACCACGGAGTCGAAGTGGGGAAACTCACCGAGATCCGACTATCGAAGAATCACGAGCGGGTCGTCGCCATAGCGCAGATGGCCTCCAAGACGGACGCGCTCCTCGTCGAGGACACGAAGTTCTGGGTGGTACGCCCCCGAGTGTCGGGCGGCACCGTGTCCGGCCTCGGCACACTGCTGTCGGGCGCCTACCTCACGATGGATATCGGCGACTCGAAGAAGTCCCAACGCCGTTTCGAGGTGCTCGAAAACCCTCCCGTGGTCAAAGGAGACGAGCTCGGCCGGTATTTCGTGCTGGAAACGCCCGACCTGGGCTCGCTCGACAACGGTACACCGCTGTTCTTTCGACGCCTGAAGGTTGGTGAAGTCGCATCGTACGAACTCGCGAAGACTGGAAAATCTTTCCAGGTAACGGCGTTCGTCAAGGCGCCCTACGACCAGTACGTCACGCCGGCGACTCGGTTCTGGCATGCCAGCGGGATCGACGTTTCGTTTTCGGCGAGTGGGTTGGACGTCCAGACCCAATCGCTGGCATCGATCTTGATCGGTGGCATCGCGTTCGAGACACCGGCCAACGGCCCGGTGCTTCCGTCGGCAGAAGACGGGGCCGAATTCCCGCTCGCAGCCAACCGCGCTGCTGCCTTCAAGCCGCCCGTGAACAACCCGCAGACCTACCAGGTCGTGTTCGACCAGGCCGTGCGCGGTCTGGCACCGGGTGCGCCGGTCGATTTCCGCGGCATTCCGATTGGCGAAGTCGTCGACGTGACCGGGAAGATGGATGCGCGGACGTTCGACTTCGCGATCTGGGTGACACTGCGCCTCGACGCAGCGAGGTTCGGGATCGAGTTCACCGACCTCGCGCCAGACGCCGATCGCGAGGCGGTTCGCCGGCGGATGATCGACGCGTTGGTTTCGCGCGGGGTTCGGGCTCAGATCAAGACGGGTAACCTGTTGAGCGGGGCGCTGTACGTGGCGCTCGATTTCTTCAAAGATGTCCCAGCGGCCACGGTCGACTGGTCGCAGAACCCGCCACTGCTTCCGAGCACCGCCGGACAATTCGAGGCCCTCGAGGCGAAACTCATCCGCATCGTCGACAAGATCGATCAACTCCCGTTCAAGGCGATCGGCGAAGGCCTGCAGAAGTCGATCACCGACCTCGACGCCACGCTCGTCAGCGCGCGCGGCACCTTCGACAATGCGAGCGCTCTGATCGAACCGAACTCCGTGCTCGGACAACAGCTGGACGGCACGCTCCAGGAAGTGAGCGGCGCGGCGCGTGCAATCCGCCTGCTCGCCGACTATCTCGAACGCCATCCCGAATCGCTGATTCGGGGCAAGCAGGGGGAGGCGAAATGATGCCGAAATATGTCGCGCTCGGATTGGCAGCCGCCTGGGTCGCCGTTGTCAGCGTGGGTTGTGGAACCTCGGCGCCGTCTCGGTACTACACGCTGGATTCCACCGCGCAAGCGACGGCAACGCCCGCCGCGGACTACGGCGTCATGGTCGGACCGGTTTCGGTACCCGCCTCGGTCGACCGCCCGGAATTCGTGGTCGCAGCGGCACCGAATCGGGTCGAAATGCACGAACTCGACCGATGGGCGGCACCGCTCGGCGAAGCGATCGCGCGCACGGTTGCCGGCGACCTGGCGGTCCTGCTCGGGACACCCGACGTGGCCGTCGCTCCGTTCGCAAATTTCGATCCGACCTACCGGATCACGATCAACGTCCAGCGATTCGACTCGATGCTCGGTGATTCAGTGCTGATCGAGGCCGTGTGGGCCGTGCGCCCGACGGCCGGCGGCCCAACGCGCTCGGGCCGCACCATCGCGCGCCAATCCGTGGACACAAACAGCTTCGAAGCGCTCGCCAGCGCACACAGCCGCGCCCTGGCCAAACTCAGCATCGACATCGCCAAAGCAATCCGCCTCGAGGCCAACACGCCCTAACACCGCGCTCCGCTCCGAATTCAACTCGGATTCTTCCAAACTCGTCGCCATTCGAAGCCGCTACTCGGCCCCAGCACGAGCCACATCTCTCCCCAAGACCAAATCACTGGCCCCACGCTATAGCTCAAGTGCTGCTGGGCCCCAGCACGAGCCACGTCTCTCCCCAAGACCAAACCACTGGCTGGGCTAGCTGCCGTCTGACCTCGGTTTTGTCGCGAGCGCTATCCCCTTCGCACCGGCCTGCTGCGCGATATCGAGGATGTTCACCGCCTGCCCCAGCAGGACTTCCTTGTCGCCACGCAGCACGACGATCTTGTCGCGGGCATCCTCGATCGCGACTTCCAGAACCGCGAGCAGCTGGTCTTCGGCCACGACGACATCGTTGATCAACATCTCGCCGTCCGCACCGACCGTCACCGTGACACCCTGCGGCGTCTCGTCGCTGACGTCGGCGCCGGGCAGATCGATGTTCTTGCCCTGGTTCTGAATCACGCTGGTGGTCACCATGAAGATGATCAGCAGCACCAGGAAGACGTCCGTCAGCGGCGTAATGTTGATCTCGGCGACGATCCCGCCGTCGTCTTCACTGTCAGAATTGTAGCCAGCCATCGGCCCGCTCCTCTTATTGTCCGGAGCTGCCGGCTTCGGCGGTCTCGACGAAGATCAATGATTGGAGGAACCGTTCACAGGACCTGGTAAACACGGTGTTGAGCGAGTTCGCGCGAGTCTGCAGATAGTTGAAAAACAGCAGCGCCACGATCGCGACGAACAGGCCGGCTCCAGTTGCGACGAGCGCCTCCGAAATGCCGGCGGCCACCACCTCGAAACCGCCCACACCCTCGGCGGCCATGCCTTGGAACGCGCGGATGATTCCGACCACGGTTCCGAACAGGCCCACGTAGGGCGCCAACGACCCGATCGTTCCGACCACCCACAGGCCGCGCCTCAGATCCGTCACGATCTCTTGTCGCGAAGTCACCAGTACGCGCTCGAGATCTTCGATCGCGATGTTCTTCCATCGCATCGCTTCCAGGAAGATTTTCGAAATCGGCGCATCCGAGCCTTCACACAGCGAGGTCGCTCCATCGACATCGCGACGAACCAGCTTCTCGATGGTCTCCCGCGTGATGTCGCGCGTCTGCTTTTCCATGCCTCGATATTTCCAGATCCGCTCGAACAGAATCGTGAGCGTGATCACCGAACCCACCGCCAACGGATAGACCGTCAGGCCGCCGTCCTGGAGCAGTTGAAGTAGTGTTTGCGCTTCCAACGGCGCTCCCCCCTGTGTTATTTCGCGTGACGCGGGCAGTCTCGGGTTTTGGGCCGAGTGGCCGTTCTCCCCCAGAAGTCCCTTTCGGCGCTCCGAAGCGTCAGATTGGGTCGCCCCGAAATTTTCATTTGCCGACACCGGTTTTCAGTTGGTTCTGCCGGGCCGGCAGGTTACCCGATCGCACACGTGGTACCAGCAGACCCAGTCGATGCCAACACCGAATTCGCTGATTCTCGCGCCAGGTGAATTTTGCCTGCGACACCGCATCCAACTATTCGACGCCCAAGGCCGCGCACCTGATAGGAAAGTTAAAACACGCGTTTAGATGTGCCGTTTGGCCGATGGAAAGCTGGCGTGACCGTTCTGCTCGCCCCGCTATAGTGCATGGTCGAGACGGGTGGTGCCCGGGTGGGTAGGCTCGATGGGAACGCGGACGTACGGAAGACCGTCCAATTAGACTGAACTCCCCAAGGACCGCGACCGGATCCGGGGAATCGCAAACGATCTGGATCCTCGCTAAACCGGTTGAGACAGGCGCCCACAGATGACCCAATCCCAGACCCGAATTCTGAAGCCGCGAAAGCCGCACGTCCGAAATCGAATAGGGACGGCGTTCGTACACGCTGCCGGTTCGGCCGGTGCGTTTGCGCCCAACGACTTCCCGATGACGTTCCACGTTCCCGATTCGGGCAAGAGCGCCCTCGCGACCGGGACGCTATCGGCCGCGATTCACGTCGGTATCATCGCGCTGCTGCTGGTCGTCGCGGCGCTGAAGCCGGAGGTGATCGAGGAGATCATTCCGGTCCAATTGCTGAAAGAGAAGCCGCCTCCCCCGCCGGCTCGCAAGGCGCTCGCCGAGCGCCGCAAGCTCGACTTCGCGCCTCCGTTGCAGGCCGCCCAGCCGCAGATCGTCAATCCGCGGGTCATCGCAGACGCCGCTCCGGCCATCGACGCGAAGGTTCTGCAAATGGACGCGGTCTCCGCCGCCCAGGCGCCGACCCAGATCGCTCGGGCGGCTGTGTCAGTCGATCGCGTCTCGGCCGTCGGGTCGATCGCCGGCTTTCGCCCCACGAACGTCGATGTAAGCAGCGCGGCCGGCCCGGTGGTTCGCGGCCCGGTTCGCGCAGGACCGGTCGGCCCTTCGGTCGGCCCGCGAAAAGTCGTCGGGCGAACCGGTGCCACGGTGGGCACCGGCTCTCTCGAGATCGGCGGCTCGTCGGTTCGCGAGGGCGTCGTGAGCTCGCGGGACGTGGTCGGGTCCCCGAGTGGTGCGAAGCTCGCCAGCGTGAACACCGCAGTTGGCGAAGGGAACTTCACCGGCGGCGGCGGTACCGGACTCCGCGGAACGGGGGCGGCCGAAGACTGCCTGACTCGGGCCGAGGTCAAGACGTACGTGGGACAAATCCGCGATCGGGTGCTATCGCGCTGGTCGCTGCCGTACGGGAGCAAGGACTCAAGAGTCGAACTTCGATTCCGGGTGGATGCCGCCGGCTCCGCCACCGCCATTGAATTCGTTGGAGGTGACAATGCACTGGGTGCGAGTGCGATCGACGCGATGCGGAGCGCATCGCCATTCCCTGCTCTACCGGACCGGGCCCGTTGTCTAGCCAACAAATTCATCACAGCGACGTTCACCAGCGATTCCGCATAGACGCTGGACAGCCAGAGTTGAAGGCGCCCGACTCCCATCTCCGATCTGATTTTCCGTTCCATCTACAGCCTCATTCTCGCCCCAAAACCGTGACCGCTCCGCTGTCCTCCCCACGACCCCTGCCTCGACTTCGCTCGCTCCCGGGAACGCTGCTGTTGGGGACGTTTGCGCATGGAGCCTCTAATGCGAATTGAATGCGAATACATATTCGCATTATGTTTCCGGCCAATGCAAGCACACCGTGGAGGCCGAGATGACGGCACAGGCTCATATTGATGCGACCCCAAGCCGGGCGCGCCCGTTCGAGAAAACCCAGCAACCCACGCCGGCGTTGCTTCGTAAGCTGCTGGGCCGCGATCTGGCCCCCAGCCGGGGCGAATTC
>JAJDAM010000425.1 GCA_029261905.1 Deltaproteobacteria bacterium | reverse complement strand
CCGCCCGCCAGCAGTTGGAGTTGAGCGATACCACTCAGGATGCCGCTGCCCGAGCGTCGCAGGCAGCCGCAGCCGGGTCGGACGTCGAGGCCGACGGCGCCGTCGAGGCGATTGCGACGCGTCAGCAGGGGTTGGCGAAGTACGTCGGTGAACTTGCCAGCGCACTCGAAGAGCAGTCGAACCAGTCGGGTGGTGTGCTCGAAGAAGAGGCAGAAGGAGCCGAGACGAGTGCTCGGTTGAGAGCCGCAGGCGAGCACGTGTTGTATGCGCAGACCGAAATGGAAGGGGGTGTATCTGCGTTGAATGCTGCACCCCCCGAATTCGACTCGGCGCAGGAGCGTCAAGCCGCTGCGGTTGCGGAACTCGAATTGGCGCTGGCCGAGTTGGTTCCGCCGGAAGACCGGAACCAGCAGGGGGAAGACGAACAGCAACAACAACAGCAACAACAACAGCAGGAGCAACAGGACCAACAGCAACAACAACAACAAGAACAACCCGACCCGAGCGAGGATGCACAACAGCAGAACGCCGACCCGGCCCAGATGCTCCAGGAGGTTCGCGACAAGGAAGCGCAGCGCCGACGAGAACGCGAGCAACGCGGCGCATCCGGTTACGAGACCGTGGAGAAAGATTGGTGAGTCGGCAGCGCCGGTCGAAATGCGCGTGGGTTCTGCTCGGACTGGTGGCCACGCTCGGTTCGGCCGTCGGATCGAGTCCGGCCGCTGCGCAGACCCTCACCGTGCACGCGCCCAGCGGTCCGCAATACCTCGGCGAGGCGGTTCAAATCCAGATCATCGCGGAAGGCTTCGACGAAGATCCCACGCCAACGATCGAGGCGCCGGCGGGAGGGGCGTGGCGGCTCGCCTTTCGCGGTGTTTCGCCCAGTGTGAGCTCATCGGTCACGATCGTCGGGGGTCAGATTCGACGAAGCAAAGAAGTGAAGTTCGTGTTCAGCTACGCGTTGCAGGTCGATCGGGCCGGCCCTGCCAGCGTCGGGGCCTTCGTCGTCTCACAGGGCACGATTCGCAAGACCACGCGTCCTTTGTCGTTGGATTTTCGGGATGTCCCGACGACCGATCGTGTGCACGTGGAACTCGAATTTCCCGACATACCCGTCTATCTGGGCGAGCGGGTTCCGATCACCGTTCGGTTTCGCCTCGTCGGAGCGGTTCGAGAGAATCTGAATCGCTATACGCTGCGCGTGCCGTTGTTCGATCAAACGGACACATTTCGTTTTCTCGACGTGCCGGATGCTGGAACGACGGACATCAAAATCCAGACCGCTGCTGGAGAATTGGAGCTGAAGGCCGACGCGCAGGTGGCGACGGTCGGAGGCGAGGAGGCGCTCGTCGTATCGATCCGTCGGATCGCCGTGCCGCTGCGCGACGGGCCGCTCGATATTCCGGCATCGATCCTCGACGTGGAAGAGGGGACCCGCTTTCGTCGGGATCTATTTGGCGGCCGAAAGGCGACGCACGTACGCAAGTGGCGCGCGGTGGACCGTGCGCGACGCTTCGTCGTCAAACGCGTCCCGGCGGATCGAACTCCGCCGAGCTACGCCGGGGCGGTCGGCACGGGGTTCTCGCTCAAGGTTACTGCGGATCGTACCGTCGTCCAGGTGGGCGAGCCGATCGCGTTGTCGATCGAATTGCGGGGTGACGGCAACCTCGAATCGGCATCGCTTCCGCCGCTCGATGCCCGGGGTTTGTTGCCGCGTTCTCAGTTCCGGGTCCCAGAAGGGGAGTTGTCCGGCCAACTCGAGGACGGATCGAAGAACTTCACCGCCATGGTTCGGGTCACCGATGGAAGTGTCACGGAGATTCCCGCTCTCGAGTACAGCTGGTTCGATCCGGTGAGCGAGACATTTCAATCGACACAATCGCGGCCCATTGCGTTGAGTGTTCGCGACGCGCAGGTGATCGGCGCGGCGCAGGTCGAGCGGGAGCCGTCGAGCGAGGGAAGCGGTGAGGATCCCACGCAGCCTCGAGCGCAGCGGGCTGCTGGCACCGAGCCGGGCAGGGAGGCTGCCGCAGGCGGGTTGGCACTGACCGGTGCGGACCTCGCGATCGAGCGCGATCCCGCGCGTCTGGTCCGTACGGCTTCGCAGGCGACGAGTGGAACCTTGCAGATCGCGGGTTTGTATCTCGGCACCGTATTGCTCGTGGGGCTCGCACAGCTCGATCGGCGCCGGCGAGATGTCGATCCCGATGTCACCGCACGTCGACGGCGAATCAACGAGCAGCTCGACCGGGTCCGCGCCGCGAAGTCGCTGCCGGCGGCGGAAGCGGCCGGGGTGATGGCATCCGCTCTCCGGGCACTCGCCGCCGAAGCTCCCGAGACCTCCATCCCAGAGGTCGATGCGTTCGTCGGCGAATGCGACGCGCGCAGCTACGCGCGTGCCGAGCAGCGTACGTCCGCACCCGCAGACCCGGATTTTCATGCCCGCGCGTTGCAGCTCGCCGAGCAGATCGCGGAGTCGGTTCGATGAGGGCTCTCGAGCGGTTCGCATGGGTGTCATGGCTGGTGTTGGCGATGATGTCGGTGATGGTGTCGGCAATGCCGACGCCGGCTTCGGCCGCCGATCTTCCGCAGCTGGCACAGCAAGC
>JAJDAM010000424.1 GCA_029261905.1 Deltaproteobacteria bacterium | reverse complement strand
TACCGTTGGTCATCCAGTAGGCCTGAAAGTGATGCGACCCGGTCGTCAGTTCGATTTTCCGTTCGATGCGCGGCGTGTTGGCATCGCCGGGGAAAATCGCAATGAACTCGTCGCCGCGACGCTCGAGGACGACCGAATGTTTGCGGTGTTCGAGAGCGATGCCGTCGAACGGGGCCACGACCGATTCGGGACCGGCGATCTGGGTCATGGTGCGATGGTAGGAAGCGCGCCATGTCTCGTGACTGCGCGCGTGGCAGGCACGGCATTCGCGCGAGGAAACGTACCCGTCCGAGAGCACCTCGGCAGGGCGCGTCGCTTCGGGTCGATCCGCCACGTCGCGGCGGTCGGTCGATGTCCAGGCGGCGCCTAGCAGTACGAGCGAACAGAGTCCCGTGACAGCCAACTCGAAGAAGGTCGGCCGCCGTTCGTTTCGCAGCACGACCAACAGCACGACGATCGGAGCTGCGGCGAGAAGCGAAAACAGGACTCCCAGAAACATCGTTCTCTCCAGCTGAACCGGCAGCTGCCGATTTCTCGGCAGGCTTCGTGGCGACATTCGAATCGACGGATTCGTGGTTACGGCCGAAGCCTCGCGAATCGAGCAATCCGCATTTCGCACGCCCGAATACTTCCTGGCGCAGTCAACGCGGCGGACGAATCGAGCGAGCGGAACTAAAACAGAGTTCCAGTTTTGGCTGACCTTTTCAAGGCAGCCGCGGCGGCGACACTCCGTCGAGCAAGGGAGTCCGCCGCAACTTGCGTGCGCGTTGCGTTCTCGTCATTCCAGCAGACGGGTCTAGATCGAAATCCGATGGATCGCGTTGCTGGGATGTTTCGCCACACCCCGCTGTTCTCGGTCACCCGACCGGACGGGGGTGGCCACGCGGCGAAATCCGCAGATGAGCCCGCATCTGCCATGGCTCGCGGACTGATTGCAACAGACCGAATCAAATCAGCAATTCGGGCGGTCCCTGGCGGCGCGCGGCCACCAACGCTGGGACACAACCCGCTTTTTTCGTGTTGTTCGGTTGGGCGGAGTAGTATGAGTCTCAGATCGCCGACTGGGGGCAGAGGCTCGATGGGGCGCGAAGTCGATACGCGCGAACGCTTGCTCGATGTGGCGGAACGTCTTTTTTCCGAGCAGGGCTACGAAGGGACATCCGGCAGGCAGATCACGATCGAAGCCGAAGCGAACATTGCTGCCATTCACTACCACTTTGGCGGCAAGAAAGAGCTGCTGCACGCCGTGCTGATTCGGCGCCAGGAGCCCATCACGCGAGCGCGACTCGATCGGCTCGAGGCGTTACAGGCGAATCCCAATCGGCCGCCTTCGGTCGAGGAGATCCTTGGAGCCTTCCTGGAACCCGCGCTGTACCGTGCGCGCCATCCGGAGAATCCGACGGCCCGGATCTCGAAGCTGGTCAGCCGCCTGCTGATCGAAAAACCCAAAGAAGTCGACAGCATCGTGACCGCACCGTTCGTAGGCGTGCTCGCGCGGTTTCTCGACGCGCTCGAAGTCGCGGTTCCCGACATTTCGCGCAAGGAGCTCTTCGTTCGCTTGTCGATGGTGGTCGGGGTGCTCATCCACATCGCGACCGGGATGCAAGAAGCACCGATTCTTCCGGATTTCGCTCCGCCTCCCAATGATGACGAGGCGGTGCTCAGACCGGTGATCGCATTTCTGGCGGCGGGCTTCCGCGCGCCCTCGACCGAGAAGGCGATCAGCATCGAGTCGTCCGAGCCGCTCGCAACCGGGTACGCGACCGACGATTGATCGGCTGTGGCGAGAAGCCCCGTCGGTGATGCCGGCATTTTCGAGCCGGCTCGCAGCGGGAAACGCACCGCACTATCGATGGGATTTGTCCCTTTGGGGCGGCTCCACCGGCACTTCCTGCTGTGGTAATGTGAGCAGCCCAGAAGCGTCTTGACCCCAACAGCCGCGCCGGCAACCAACCACACTGGATGGCTGCGAATCGAGGAACCCAGGTATGAATTTTGATTTCTCGGAGGAGCAGAAGCTCCTTCAAAAGACCGCCAGAGATTTCCTCGCGGACCAGGCCCCCCTGAGTCTGGCCCGTGCCGTAATGGAATCGGACAACAAGTACAGTGAAGAGTTGTGGAAGGAGACCGCCGAGATGGGCTGGCTCGGCGCCACGATTCCCGAGGAATATGGCGGTGCCGGGTTTGGATATCTCGAACTCGCACTGCTCGCGCAGGAAGTGGGTCGCTCGCTGGCGCCGATCCCGTTCTCGTCGTCGGTATATCTGGCGAGCGAGGCCATCATCGCTTTCGGGTCCGATGACCAGAAGAAGAAGTACCTGACCCGACTCGCTGCTGGAGATGCGATCGGGACCGTCGCGATCGCAGAGGGTCCCGGAGAGTTGGGTCTGGAATCGGTCGAGACCCGCTTCGAAGCCGGCAAGTTGACCGGAAAGAAGACTCCCGTCCCGGATGGCGACATCGCCGACCTGATCGTGGTTCTCGCGAAGACTGCTGCGGGCACCGCGTTGGTCATCGTCGATGGTGACGCGGGCGTCGACAAGAAGTCGCTCGAATCGATCGACCCGACCCGCGCCATGGGCCAGCTCACCTTCGATGGGGCGCCAGCAGAACTGCTGGGTGCCGATGGCGAAGGCGCCGCGCAGGCGGAGAAGATCCTGGATCGTGCGGCCGTGTTGATGGCCTTCGAACAGATCGGTACTGCCGAGCGCGCGTTCGACATCACCAAGGAGTACACACTCGGCCGTTACGCGTTCGGGCGCCCGATTGCATCGTTCCAAGCGATCAAGCACCGGCTCGCGGATCTCTACACGTCGATCGTGCTCGCCACCTCCAATGCGTATTACGGGGCGTGGGCGTTGGAGAACTCTTCCGACGAGCTGGGCACCGCAGCCTGTGCTGCCCGCGTCAACGCGACAGAGGCGTTGGAGCTGGCCGGCGAGGAGATCATCCAGATGCACGGCGGCGTTGGGTTCACGTGGGAGTACGACTGCCACATGTTCTATCGCCGCTCGAAGCTGACCGGCCTCGTGCTCGGCAGTGCAGCCGAGTGGCGAGAGAAGCTGATCCAGCGACTCGAAGCGGCCGCCTGACACTGCTCCACTGAAACGATCGCGGGCGCGTGCTCACACGATGGGCCCACGATGGCCCGCGATGAACAGAACGAATTGACCGAGAGAATCAACAGGAGACGCACATGGATTTCGAAGACACCCCGGAAGAAGCCGCCTTTCGCGCCGAAGCCCGCGCCTGGCTCGATGCCAATGCCAAGCTGCGGAACCCCGATGAGCCGCCGATGGGCATGTTGGAAGAAGAAGGGGGTGGGGGCGTCAAGCGGGCCCAGCAATGGCAGGCCAAGAAAGCCGACGCCGGTTGGGCGTGCATCACGTGGCCGAAGGAATATGGCGGCCGCGCAGCGAGTTCGATCCAGAGTGTGATCTGGAATCAAGAAGAAGGGCGATACCGCACGCCGCCGAGCATCTTCGGGATTGGCCAGGGCATGCTCGGGCCAACCATCATGACCCACGGTACGCAGGAGCAGAAGGATCGCTACATCCAGCCGATGCTGCGGGGTGAAGAGATCTGGTGTCAGCTGTTCAGCGAGCCTGCCGCGGGATCGGATCTGGCTGGATTGCGTACGACCGCGGTGAAGGACGGTGACGACTGGGTCGTCAACGGCCAGAAGATCTGGACCACGGGTGCGCAGTTCTGCAAGTGGGGAATGATCGTGACCCGCACCGACCCGCACGCGGTCAAGCATGCGGGCATCACCTACTTCATCGTCGACATGGAATCGCCGGGTGTCGAGATCCGGCCGATCAAGCAGATCGCCGGTGCGAGTGGATTCAACGAGGTGTTCTTTACGGATTGCCGGATTCCGGACAAGAATCGCGTGGGTGCGGTCAACGACGGCTGGCGGGGCGCGATCACGACGCTGATGAACGAGCGCTCGTCGATTGGAGCCGGCGGTGGCGGGGCCGGTGTGAAGGATCTGTTGCGGTTGGCCAAGCAGTGCAAGCGAAACGGCCGACCGGCGATCGAAGATTCCTCGGTGCGCCAACAGATCGCCGATTTCTACATCCGCACCAAGGGGCTCTCCTACACCGGTTCGCGAACGTTGACCGCGATCTCGAAGGGCACGACCCCGGGCCCCGAGAGTTCGATCGGCAAGCTGGTGGGCGCGCCGCTGCGCCAGCAGATGGCCGCCTTCGCGATGGACCTGCAGGGTGCGGCCGGTTCTCTGGTCAACCAGGACGCCGCAGAAGAAGGGATCTGGCAGTTGGCGTGGCTCGGTGCACCCGGTATGCGCCTGGCCGGCGGAACCGACGAGATTCTGCGCAACATCGTGTCCGAACGTGTTCTGGGTCTGCCCTCCGAGATGCGAGCCGACAAGGGCGTCGCGTTCTCGGACATCCCGACCGGCAGCTGATCTTCGACTGGGCCCCGACCGCAGTGAGTTGATGCTGCGGTTGGGGGCGCGGCGCGGCGTGCGATCTCTTCGGTAGGGTTGCGGATGGTTGCACCGAGAAACGCGCGAAACCGGCGCCGTCAGCGATCACGATTTGCGACCACGGCCATCTGTTTGTGGCTGGCGACCGTCGGTCCCGCTGCGTCGGCCGCCAGCGATGACGAGAGCTGCCCGTACCTGCGATTGTCGCTGAGCACGCCGCAACGGATCCCGCCAGCGGACGACCGCGAGCTTCAGCAGGAATACCTCGCAGTGTTCGCTCTACACCTCGAGCGGGCCGGGTTCGTGGTGGCAGGGCCATCGACGTCGAGATTCAGCTGGGAGTTGTTCAGCCAGGTGGAGCCACTGGGAGCTGGGCGACTGGCTTGGAGCTATGCGCTGCTGCCGATGCCCGGGTTGGCAGACGGGATGATCGAGTTCCCGACGTTTTCGGTCATCGAACGACCCGGCGGCGAACGCGTGAAGTTCACCACGTATCACGGTCTCGAGCATCTTCGCTCCGGCGACTTTCCACTTCGCGCCGCTCTGGCATCCGAGAAGCTCGCGAACTTGTATCTGCCGGTCGCGCTCGAACTGTGTGCAAACCGGGGTACGTCGCTGGACCTGGAGACCGCACGGTTGGAGCGAATTCGCCGCGAACTCACGGAGGAGATCCAACGCATTTCAGCCCAGCGCCGGGAGCAGACCAAGCACCTCGAACTCGAGCCCGAACAGGGGAACGGTGCGGAGAGCGGGGCAGACAACGAGCCGGAGAACCAGGACCCGCTGTTGCCCGCGGTGGAGTGATACTGGATTGATGGAGGATTGATTCAGGCGGCGATCTGTTCGGCCGTTCCGTGATCCGCCGAATTCTCGCTCGCGAAGCGCACGATCCCGAGCGCCGCAAACGTCCGGATGATGATGTACGCGGGATCGATCTCGAACCAGCGGACGGCGAAGTTCGGTGACATCCCGGCCTTGTGGTGATTGTTCTGGAACAGCTCGCCGAAGGTGACAAAATCGAAGGGCAGCGTGTTGCGCGAACGGTCGTTGACTTCGAAGTTCCGGTAGCCGTACTTGTGTCCGCACCAGTTCACGATGGCGCCGTGGATCGGTCCCATCAGGAAATGTGCGGGCAGCAGCAGGAAGTAGATCGCGCTGGGCGCGAACGCGACGTAGAACAGCGTGTACGCGACGCCGAAACCGATCCGCACGGGCCAGCGGTTGGCGAAGTTGTCGAGCGCCTTCCACTGCGGATAGCCACCATCGAAGCGCGGCTCGGGCTCGATTTCGTGATGCACAAAGTCGGTGTAGCGGTTCTTCGTGTTGAGCATCATGGTCATGACATTCGAGAAGAAATGGGGCGAATGAGGGTCTCGCTCCGTATCGCTGAATGCGTGGTGTTCGCGGTGCAAGATGGCGTAGCCGCGCGGCTCCAGGAAGGAAGAGCCCTGGGTCAAGAAGGTCGCGAAGTAGAAGATCTTCTCCCAGCGTTCGCTCATCGTGAACTGCTTGTGAGCGCCGTATCGGTGCAAGAAGAACGTCTGAAAGAACACAGACGACAGCCAGTGGCCGACAAAAAAGATCGCGATCGCGAGCATCGAGTCTCCTGGGGTTTGAGGCGCGGCGCAGGGGGATGGACCGCAATTGGAGGCTATCGAATGTATCGGGATGGAATCTGCTGAGTTTCGTAATAGTTGTGTGATACCAATTCGTCTGGATGCTCCGGACCGGCATCAGGTGGAATCCAGCGAAAATGCAGCGGAATATCGAAATCGGCCTGATCGGGATCTGCAGCCTCCTCTGCTTGACGATCTTGTTGAAGAACCTTTCGTATCCGCTGTTGTGGCAAGACGAAGCGGAGACGGCGGTGTTCGCGACCCGCATCCTGCAAAACGGCTTCCCGAAGGTACACGGGCGGAAGAACGTCGTTTACGAGTTCGGCTCAAATGTGACGCTCGGCATCGATGAGCGCACGGACGCGTACATCGGAACCACCTGGGGCCACTTCTACTTTGCGGTACCCGGTGTGCTGGCCGCCGCCGCGACCGAGGATCTGTACGCGAAGACCTGGTGGGTTCGGATTCCGTTTGCGTTGGCTGGCGCGCTCGCGATCGGGATCGTCGTGCTCGCCATCACCCCGGTGTTCCGAGGGCAGCCAGGCCGTGCGCGCCGCTTCGCGATCTACTTCCTGCTGGGATGTTGTGTGTCGATTTCGTTGCTGCTGCACCTGCGCGAAGCCCGCTACTACTCGCTGTTGATCCTGTTGGTTGCTGCGATTGGCTGGGTTCATTTTCGCTACGTCGTATTCGAGACGCTCAGCTATCGCCGGTATGCGATCTCGCTGGCGCTTCTCCTCGTTCTGCTGTTCAACGTCTTCTACTCCGCGTTCTTCATCATGGGTTTATTGCTCGGGGTCGAGGCGCTTTGGCGAGAGGTCTCGGCGAGTCGGTCCGCCACCCGCGAACCACGAACAGCCGTAAAACGAATCGCGACATCGCTGACGCCGCTGGCCGCGGCCGGCGTGTGCGTGGTGCCGCTGTTGGTCTTTTTCGAGACGTTTTCGATCGCGGCCGAGTTTTCGAAGCACGTCGGATTCTCGGCGCAGGTTTTCCTCGCGAACGGGAAGAACCTCATCGTCCACCTGCTGCGATACGAGATGCTCGGGCTCGTCGTGCTGTGTCGCGTGGCGTTGCTGTGCATCGATCGGACCGCTCCGGGGCATCTCGACGAGTGGGAAGTACGCGGCCGTCGGGTCAGCACGCAGCTCATTGGTTTCGCGATCGGGTATTCGCTGCTGAGTTGCCTGAACCCTCTGGTGTACGAGCGCTACTTCATCGTTTTGAGTCCCGTGCTGACGGTGGTCTTCTTGTTGGATGCAATGTGTTTCAGCGCCCGCACGAAGGCTTCGAGTGCCACGCTGCATGCAGTCGGGTTGGCAGTGATCGTGTTGGCGACGGCCGTCACCGGGGCTTCGCGAATCGACGAGATTCGCGGTCGGTACAGCGAAATCACCGAGCCGTATCGGGGACCACTCGATTACGTGATCCCTTGGATTCGCGAGCAGTATCCGCATCCCGATCGGCTCGTGATCGCGACCAACTACGAAAATCACCCCTACATGTACTACCTGGGCAGCCACACGATCGTCGGCCTCAGCCGCAACAACATCCGCAGGGATCGGTTGCTCGAACCAGACCTGGTGGTGCCGCGGCGCCGTTGGCGTTCTTCGTTGCCCGATGCGATGGCGTTCGTGAAACGTGCACCCGACCAGTTTCGAACGGTTCCGTTCGAGGTTCGCGACCTGCACTACAACAATGTACCGGCGCTTTCGAAGTCGACTTCGACGCCGGACCCTCACCGGTTCGTGACCGCGCTCGCAGACCGCGACCCGCAACGGCTCGAGGTCTTTGTCCGAATCGATTCGGGATCGGCTCGTTGAGGTCTCTCAGGTACGCGCGCGAGAAGGCCGAAAGACCACCAACGGGCATGCGGGGCCTGTGGCGGGCCTGTGGCGGGCATGTTGACGGGTGATGCGACTAGACTCGCGCGAACGGAGCGGCGTGGAAACGGGTGATCGAGCATGAAGTCGGCGTCCCAAGACGACCAGACGATTCGCGATTTCGGCGATCAGTGGACCCACTATGGAGACAACGACGGCTACTACGGCTCGGTCGAACTGCTCGCCGACATGCTGGGGCCACTGGTTTCATTCGACGAATTGCGCGGTGCCCGGGTCGTCGACATCGGCAGCGGTACGGGCCGCATCGTTCGAATGCTGCTCGATGCTGGCGTCGAGAATGTCGTAGCGGTCGAGCCGTCTGTCGGGGTCGAGATTCTTCGAGCCAATCTCAGCGAGTTCGGCGACCGGGTCGAGGTGATCCACGGTCGAGGCGGCGAACTGCCTGCACGCGGCGACCTGGATTTCGCGATCTCGATCGGCGTGATCCAATTCATCCGCGATCCGCAGCCGACCCTGCAAGCCGCGCGAGAGGCGTTGCATCCCGGCGGCAAGCTCGTCATCTGGGTGTACGGTCACGAGGGAAACGAGGCGTACGTGCTCGCACTCGCCGCGTTGCGTTCGGTCACGACACGGCTGCCACATTGGGCGCTCGCCGGTTTGTGCCATCTGCTGACGGGTGTCGTCGATCTGTATATCGGGCTGTGCAAGCTCACCGGCTTGCCGCTGCCGCTGCGTGACTACCTGGTCAACACGTTGGCGCGAGTGACACGCCGCGAGCGGATGCTGACGATCTATGACCAGCTCAACCCGAGCTACGTGAAGTACTACAAACGCGACGAAGTGGCCGAAATGCTCGAGCGCGCCGGGTTTCGCGATGTCCAACTCCACCACAGGCGCGGCTACAGCTGGACTGCAATCGGCACCCGGCCGGAGTCGTAGTGCCGTGTAGTGTCGTATCGTGTCACCGAAAGACCCCCCAACTGAAATTGAGCTACGGTTGAATTCGTTGGTGCCGAAAACACGCCCTGACAATCCCCTCGTATCGATCGTCGTGCCCGTTCTCAACGAGGAAGGCTGCGTCGCGGAACTCGCACGTCGTGTCGCGTCCGCATTGGCGAATGCGAACACCCGCTATGAACTGCTGTTCGTCGATGACGGCAGCACGGATGGCACCGCGCTGGCGATTGCCGAAACCCGAAAGACCGATCCGGCCGTCAAGACGATTCGGTTCACGCGTAGCTTCGGTCACCAGGCCGCATTGGCGGCCGGGCTCGATCGTGCGAGCGGTGATGCTGTGGTCATCATGGATGGCGATCTGCAGCACCCACCCGAATTCATTCCCACGCTGATCAGCGCCTGGCTCGAGGGCATCGATGTGGTCAACACGATCCGCCAGCCCCCTGCCGGGAGCCGGCCGGATTCCAAGGAACTGCTCGGTCGCGCGTTCTATCGCGTGATGTCGGCACTGACACCCATCTCCATCACGCCGGCGGCGGCCGACTTTCGTCTTCTCGATCGCCGCGTCGTCGACGCGTTCAATGCGCTCGAGGAGCGTTTCATCTTTGCGCGGGGCCTGATTCCGTGGCTGGGATTCGAAGAGGTCTACTTCGACTACGCGGTCGGCGAACGGTTCGCAGGTCGCAGCAAGTACCAATTCTGGTCGATGCTGCGGCTGGCGCTCGACGGAATCTTCTCGTTCTCGGTGGTGCCGCTGCGACTGATCGCGCTGTTGGGATTCGGAACGACGTTGTTCGGGATCGGGTTCGGGATCTTCTCGCTGATCGCCTACTGGGCGGGCAATGTCGACGGAACCGGCTGGACGACACTCGTCGTGCTGATCCTGATCTTCGGTGGGATTCAGATGCTCTCGATCGGAATCGTCAGCGAATACATTGGTCGCACCTACGAAGAAGTGAAGCGCCGTCCGCGCTACGTGATCGACTCTACGGCTGGGCTCGATCAGCGGTGAGCCGTTGGTTGGGCGCGACTGCGATCGCCACGGTCGTGCTCTGGCTCTCGCTGGGGACGCAGGCCACGCTGCCGACCCTGACGCGCGGCGCGGAGGACTGGTCGGGTGACTTCCGATCCTACTACCTGCCGAATGCGGAGTTCGCGGCGAGTCGACTCGCCGACGGAAACCTGCCGCTGTGGAATCCGTACCAGGGAGCCGGTGGCCCTTTCCTGGCGACGATCCAGCCCGGTGTACTGTACCCACCCAACTGGCTCCACCTGCTGTTGCCCTCGGAAATTGCGTTTCTCGCGCTGATCTCGCTGCATCTCGCACTCGCGGTCCTGACCGCTGGCGCGCTCGCACGACAATGGGGCGCGTCGCGCATCGGCGCCGCCGTGGCGGGATTGGCGTACGCGACGTCCTTCCAGGTCGTCGGCAGTGTGTGGACACCGCCGCTCGTCTACACGGCCGCCTGGATGCCCGCCGTGCTGCTCGCGGTCGATCGCATCATCGACCGACCTACCGGTACCTCGATTGCAGCGCTTGCAGCGGTGACCGCACTCCCCGCGCTCGCGGGTTGGCCCTATACGTTGGCTCTGACAGCATTGACCTGTGCGCTGTATGGTGGCGCGCGGCTGCTGACCCGGGTCGTGCGTGAGCGGACGATCCCCTGGCGTGTAGGGGCCTCCCTCGCAGTCGGAGCGGGGTTGGGTGTGCTGTTGGCGGCACCGCAGCTGTTGCCCGCATCGGAATTGCTCGGGCTCAGCTGCCGAGCGTTGGGCTCGATCATCGAAGAACAGGCCGTCTTCGTTCCGGGGCCCCACGATCCCGCGGTCTTCGTGCGAAGCATCCTGAGCCGTGGCTTCAACGATGGAGTGCCGGGGGTTGCGGCGTTGCTGCTGGCACCGCTGTCGCTCGTGTTGCCGGGGCCGCACCGCGGGCGCATCGCGTTGTTGTTGGCGATTGGTGGCTTCGGATTGCTGGCATCGTTTCCGGGCTCCGTACCGGTGTACGGCTGGCTGCGAGAACTGCCGGTTCTGTCGGATTTCCGCTTCCCGTACCGCTACCGGCTGCTGTCGACGCTGGCGCTGTCCATCGCTGCGGGGATGGGTGCATCGCATCTGCAGCAGGCGCTGCGTCGTGTTCCCCGAGCGGGTACCGTCGCCGGTGTCGTGGCGCTGGCGGTTGCCGCGGGGTGGGGCACGCTGCCGGTCTTGCGGTCGGTGAGTCCGTTTTCGCGCGACTTCGGTCCAGCCCGATCGGTCGCCGAAGAAATCGAAGCAACCGGTCTGCGTTGGAATCCCGATCCGTACGCGCGTGTCTACTGGACCGGTCGTTCCCACAAGCTTCGCCGTCCCGGTGATGTGTCGGTCGTTCACGACATGGAACCGTTGACGCTGGCCCGCACCGCGCAGCTGCTGACGTATTTCGAGACCGGGCGAGCGCGGACGCTGCTGACGCTGAAGCCGTCCAAGGATCCGCGCAAGAAACACGAAGATTGGGTCGCTGCTCCGTTCTTCGGATGGCTGAACCTCCCCGGCGACAGTTCACGCGCAGCCATCCTCGATCTGTTCTCGATCGGAACGATCGTCGACCGCGCCCCACCGACCTGGCTGGCGGATCGGTACGAGCGCGTCTCGGCCGCGGGCGCCGAAGAGTCGGTGTTTCGCAACCGACACGCTTTGCCGCGGGCGTACCGGGTGGCGGCGGCGATTCCCGAGCCGCCGCGGCTGGCCACCGCGTTGAAATTGATGACGTCGGAACTCTTCGACCCGCGAACGATGGTCTTGTTGCAGAAACCTCCAGCTTCGATTTCGCAACATCGTCCTGTGCCATTCGATCCGGCGGGCGTCGAGATCGAATCCTACCAACCAGAGACGGTCCGGCTGAAGACACACGGAGAAACCGCTGCGATCGTCGTACTCACCGACGCGTACTTCCCGGGCTGGGTGGCGACCGTCGATGGCCAGCCGGCCGATCTGTATCGCGCGAACGCGAATTTTCGAGGGGTAGCGGTGCCGGCGGGTGAACACACCGTCGAGATGCGTTATTCGCCCCGTTCGTTCGCAACAGGCATCTGGCTCGCGGCACTCGGTGGCGTAGGGCTGTTGTTCGCACTCGGGCAGGGTCGAGCCTCGTTGAAGACAGGCTCCTAGATGATTCGCGATTTGCGATCTCCCCAGTAGCGATCCTTCAGCAGCCTCTTGTAGAGCTTTCCGGTTGGATGGCGCGGGAGCTCGGCTTCGAAGTCGATCGATCGCGGGCACTTGATCTTCGCGAGATGGGATTGGCAGAATTCCAACAACTCGGCTTCGAGGTCGGCGTTCGCATCCGCCATGTCGATCGGCTGGACCACGGCTTTGACTTCTTCACCGAAGTCCTCGTTGGGTACACCGAACACGGCCGCATCGGCGACCTTGGGGTGCGTGATCAGCACGTTCTCCGACTCCTGGGGATAGATGTTGACGCCACCCGAGATGATCATGTTCGACTTGCGATCGGTGAGGTAGAGGTATCCCTCCTCGTCGAGGTAGCCGATGTCGCCGAGCGTGCTCCATCCCTGCTTGCTCTGGGATTCGGCCGTCTTCTCCGCGTCGTTGTGGTATTCGAACTTCCCGCCGCCGGCGAAATAGATCACGCCCGGCTTACCGGCGGGTTGCTCCTCGCCCTCGTCGTCGAGGATGTGGATTTCGCCGAGCAGGGCTTTGCCCACCGAGCCCTTGTGGGTCATCCACTCATCGGAGTTGATGGTGGTGAAGCCATTGCCCTCGGTCCCGGCATAGTATTCGAACAGCACGGGCCCCCACCAATCGATCATCTTCTCTTTGACCGGAAGCGGGCAGGGTGCCGCGGCGTGGATCGCGCTCTTCAAGCTCGACAGGTCGTGTTTTGCGCGTTGTTCATCGCTGAGCTTGAACATCCGCACGAACATCGACGGCACCCACTGGCTGACCGATACACGGTGTTCCTCGATCAATCGCAACGCTTCCATCGCATCGAACGACTCCATCAGGATGCAGGTGGCGCCGAGTCGCATCATCGCCATGTTGAAGCGCAGCGGAGCTGCGTGATAGAACGGCGCAGGCGACAGGTAGACACTGTCCGGCTGTGCACCATACAAGCCCTGCAGCAGCCCGAGCATCGCCGGCGGTGTTCCGATCGGCTTGCCGTCGAACGGGATCGATACGCCCTTCGGTCGCCCCGTCGTGCCCGATGAGTAGAGCATGTCGTTGCCTTCGACTTCGTCATCGATCGGGTCGGCGGAGTGTTCGGCGATACTTCGTTCCCAATCGGGAAAGCCCTCGATCTCGCCGCCGACCATGTAGCGACCTTCCAGGTTCGACAGCTCACCGGCAGCCTCGGCGACGTCACGGAGCTTTTGTGACCCGATGTAGACGCGAGCGCCCGAGTCGCTGACGATGTACTCGAGTTCGGGCGCCGTCAGCCTCGAACTGATGGCGGTATAGATGATGCCGGAGCGCTGTGCCGCCCAGCAGATCTCGAAGAACCGGGCATTGTTCTCCATGTGGATCGCGATGTGATCGCCGGCCTGCAGGCCGAGCGACCGGAAAAGCTGCGCGCCACGGTTCGAGGCTTCATCGAGTTGTTTGTAGGTGACGGTCTCACCGCTGCTCGCCATGCGGTACGCGACTTTTTCGGGCTGTGTCTTGGCAAACTCACCGGGATACATGATGCGGCTCCTTCGGATCGGCGATCAGCGGGCGCTGTGTCGCGGGATGTGGGTCGGGTGCTGAGATGACCGAGTCTAGACTCGACGCTCGGGTGCCGCAGCGGCTGGCGGGAACAGCTGGTCGATTTGCGCCTCGACCTCTCGGGGGATCGAGATTCCGGACGCAAGGACATTGTCCTCGAGTTGATTGATTCGGGTCACTCCGACAATGGCGCTGGCGACGTTCGGCTCGCGCAAACACCACGCGATCGCGAGCTGGGCCATCGTGCACTTCAGCTCCTTGGCGAGGGTCGAGAGCCGCTCGACGCGCTCGAGAGCGTCGGGTTCGAGCAGGTCCCGCATCCATCCACTCCGTTCGGAATCTGCCGCTCGGCTGTCGTCCGCACGCGCGCCACCCTTGTACTTCCCGCTCAATACGCCCTGTGCGAGTGGGCTGAATACCAGCTGCGACAGGCCCTCGCGGGCACAGGTACCGGCGACATCGGATTCGAGGCCACGGCTCAGGATGGAATATTCGGGTTGGTTGGACACGGGTCGGTACGCGCCGTGCAGCTCTGCAGACCGACAGGCCTGTTCGATCTGTTGCGAGGTCCACTGCGAGACTCCCCAATACAACAGTTTGCCCTGTCGGATCAGGTCTCCGTAGGTTCTGACGGTCTCATCGATGGGGGTGTTCGGGTCCCATCGGTGGCATTGGTGGAGGTCCAGATAGTCGACGCGAAGTCGCCGCAGCGATTCATCGACGCTCTCGACGAGATGCTTGCGCGACAGGCCGCGATCATTGGCCCGATCGGATGCCGGAAAGAAGCACTTGCTCGCGAGCACCAGGTGTCGCCTCGGAAGGCCCTCCAGTGCGCGACCCAGTTCGATCTCGGCGGCGCCATCGGCGTAGACGTCGGCCGTGTCGAACAGATTGATGCCGTGGTCGAATGCGCGTCGAGCGATCGTGCGGGTCGTCTGAGAATCGAGCTTCGAGCCGAACGTGAGCCAGGATCCCAAACCGATTTCGCTGACCGCGAGTCCACTGTGGCCGAGTCGTCGGTATTTCACGGCGGCCCATTCTATCTCAACTCGGGGGCGGTCCCGCACAACAATCGGCTGCACAATCGGTAGACTCCCACCCCCGTGTTGAATCTTGCCGCCGATACCGATCCGCGCTGGGTCGAGCAAGCCGTCGCCGACCTTGGCGAGCTGTTGCTCGACCACGCCCACTGCGAACGAAAGGCCGCGGGCTTGGCGGTTCGGCTGATGTTCCGCTATCCGGATCTCGGTTACCTGCACGAACCTCTGTCGCGGCTGGCCCGGGAAGAGCTGGCTCACTACGAAGAAGTGCTGCGCGTGATCGAAGCGCGGGGCGAAGTGATCCGACGCCAGAAACCCAGCGCGTATGCGGGGCGCCTGATGAAAGAAATCCGCAGCCACGAGCCCGAGAGGTTGATCGATACGCTGCTGGTTGCGGCGATCATCGAGGCCCGCAGTTGCGAACGGTTCAAGCTGCTCGCGGCCGCGGTGGAGGACGCGAACCTGGCGAAGCTGTACAGCGGCTTGCTGGCCAGCGAGGCCCGGCACCACAACGTCTACTTCGATCTCGCGGCTCGAGCGGCGGGTGGCGGGGACATTGCGCGGGGTCGATTGCTCGAACTCTCGGCGCTCGAGGCGCAGATTCTGTCGGCTCCCGCTGCTGGTGTTCGCATGCACAGCTGAGATCGATGCCATTCGATCTGTGATTCGATCTGAAGTTCGATCGGAAGTCCGATCTGCAATCCAAATGAAAGGAGGAATCAACATGGACATCACGACTGAGAAAATCTCGATCCCCGTTCCCGGCGGCAACGCGATGGGCGGGTACCTCGCTCGTCCGAGTGCCCCCGGCACCTATCCGGCGGTGATCGTGTACATGGAGATCTTCGGCGTGAATGCACACATTCGCGACGTCACTGAACGCGTCGCTCGCGAGGGCTACGTCGCATTGGCGCCCGACTACTTCCATCGGACCGGGCCCGGCGTCGAATACGAATACGACGAAAAAGGAATGGGCAAGGGGATGGCGCTACTCGGACAGCTGAAGGCTGACGAGATGATCACCGACGCGAACGCGACGATTCAAGCACTGCGAGCGCGCTCGGACGTCGACGGTGACAAGATCGGTTGCATGGGCTTCTGCATCGGCGGCCACATGACCTATCTGACCGCCTGCGAAACCGATGTCGCGTGCGCGGCGAGCTTTTACGGTGGCGGAATCGCCGCACCCGAGGGGCCCGGCGGAGCCGCCTCCACGATCGGGCGGACCGCGAACATCAAGGGACGGATTCTGTGCCTGTTCGGGGATCAAGACGGCTTCATCCCACTCGATCAGGTCGATGCCATCCAATCGGCACTCGCCGACGCTGGCGTGAATCACGAAACGGTTGTGTACCCCGGTGCCGACCACGGCTTCTTCTGCGACGCACGGGAGGGTTACCAGAAAGACGCCGCGTCGGACGCCTGGCAGCGGGTCAAGGAGATGTTTCGCTCGGAACTGGGGAGCGGCTGAAACGCGTCGAGAATCCCCCTGGGGCGAACGGTTTCTCGACGGAGGGGCGCCCGCCAAACACTTGACAAACCGAGCCAGCGCAGGGCACCTTCGTTTCGCGCTGGCTGGGCTGTACCCCCGTTTTGGAGGCCTCGTGGTGGGGCCGTTGAGCGAAGGCGCACGAGTAATTTCGGCAGCCCCAATGTGTTACCCCTTTCGATGTCAGCAGTTCGACACGAGCTGAAAGGGTAGGAGAGGAAATAATGGCAGGCGGTACAGTCAAGTGGTTCAGCGATGAGAAGGGTTATGGATTCATCGTTCCCGATGATGGATCGAAAGATCTCTTCGTGCATTTCTCCAACATCGAGGGCGAAGGATTCAAGTCGCTTTCCGAGGGCCAGAAGGTGACCTTCGAACCGGGCGAAGGTCGCCGAGGGCCAGAGGCCACGCTCGTTCGACCTGCCTGAACGGCAGCACATTTTCAAACCCAACGGCGGCCCCGACTGCGGGCCGCCGTCTCTTTTTTGATCGAAGCGAACCTGGATGTGAGTTCTGGAGTACCCCATGGCGTCGGCGCTATCTGACCTCCGCGAGTATGAACGCGGCACCTACTCCCAGTTTGGCGAGGAAGGTGTGCTGGCTCGCATCTTCGAGTCGATCGGCGTCAAGCACAAATACTGTGTCGAGTTCGGTGCCAAGGACGGCGAGACCATCTCCAACACAGCTTCGCTGCGACGCGACCACGGTTGGTCCAGCTTGTTGATGGAGGGGGATCCGGATTGGAAGGGGCAGGACGTCCAGACCGAATTCGTGACCGCCGAGAACGTCAACCCGCTGTTCGCGAAGTACCGCGTACCCGCGGAGTTCGATCTGCTGTCCATCGATGTCGATGGCAACGACTATTGGATCTGGCGCGCAATCGATGCGTTCGAGGCCCGGGTCGTGGTCGTCGAGTACAACATCTTCTTCGGGTTGGACGTCGCAAAGACGATCGAGTACCGGCCCGATCACGTGTGGGACGGTTCGACGTACCACGGTGCGAGCCTCGCAGCGCTCGACAAACTCGGACGCTCCAAGGGGTATTGCCTGGTCCACACCGAGAGCTGGGCCCCCAACGCATTTTTCGTAAAGCGCTCGGAGCTTCCGGCCGGCTTCGTCGAGCGACCGATTCACGAGCTGACCGACTGGGGCGCATATCTCGAGCCCCGCGATACCGCCGATCGGAACTGGGTTTCGGTTTAGAAGCCACTTCTAAACATCCGCAGGTTGGTCTTGCCCCGCGGGAACCGATCGCGCATACTCGCCAGCGAACCTCCCCCCTCCAAAGCAGAATGCCTGATATCGTTGGGTCGCCCATGGCCGCACCGGTTTCGGACCAGATTACAGAGCGGCTGAGCGAGGCCGTATCGTTGCCCTATTCCGTGAAGCTCCCGGTCTTCGAAGGACCGCTGGATCTGTTGCTTCACCTGATCAAGGTCAACGAAGTCGAGATCACCGATATCCCCGTCGCTCGAATCGGTGAGCAATATCTCCAGTACCTCACGGTGATGCGCGAGCTGAACCTGGACGTGGTCGGCGAGTATTTGCTGATGGCGGCGACGCTTGCATGGATCAAATCCCGGATGCTGCTGCCCGCCGAAAGGGTGGGGGAGGACGGCGAAGAGATTGATCCACGTGCCGAGCTCGTCGCCCGGTTACTCGAGTACCAGCGGTTCAAGGAAGTGGCCCAGGAGCTGGGCGATCGCAATCGACTCGACCGCGATGTGTACGCCGCGCCGGGCCTCGATCTCGAGACGCCGTCCGATTCCGAACGAGAGATCGAAGTCGGATTGTTCGATCTCGTCGAAGCCTATCGCCAGGTGCTCGAAGCCAAGCGCGATGTCGCGCCCGAAGCGCACGAAATCGAAGCCGAAGAAGTCACGATTCGGGATCGCATGGTCGCGATCATAGATGCGCTCGAGGCTCGTGCTTCGGTCGAGTTCGAGGTGCTGCTCGGTGATGAGGTCCGCAAGAACGGCAGTGGCGAGGCCGGCGAGGCTGAAATCGACTGGCAGTCGATCGGTCGCCCCAAGATCGTCGCGTCGTTCATTGCGATGCTCGAATTGACCCGGCTCGCTGCCATCCGGATCTACCAGTCCACGGACGAAATCGGCTTCCCGAGCGGCCCGATTCATTTGCGGCTTGCGGTGGATGTCGGAGATCGCAACTGGGCCAAGGATCTGCCGGAGCTGATGTAGGGCCTGGCCCCATCGTCCGGCGCTATGAACGGGCACTACAACAAATCGTCGGCGGCACAGTTTTGGGAGAGGTGGAGAGGGAATGGACGAAACGGAAAAACGTGGCATTGCTGAAGCCCTGATTCTCGCATCGATGGAACCGATCCCGGTCGCACGGCTGGCCAAGATGATTCCTCGTTGCACCCCGTCGAAAGCCAAGGCATTGGTGGATTCTCTCAACGCCGACTACGTCGCCCAGCAACGGGCCTTCGAGATCTGCGAGGTGGCCGGCGGCTACCAGATGCGCACGCACCCCGAGTACAAGGCGTACCTGGCGCAGCTCCACAAGACCCGACCGCTGCGGCTTTCCAATGCGGCACTCGAAACGCTTTCGATCGTCGCCTACCGGCAGCCGGTGACGCGCGGCGAAGTCGAACAGGTCCGGGGTGTCGATGCCGGGCCGGTCATGCGCAGCCTGCTCGAACGGAAACTCGTGAAAATCGCCGGTCACCGCGAGGTCCCCGGACGTCCGATGCTGTATTCGACCACAAAGCGCTTCTTGGAGGTTTTCGGTTTGTCCGATCTCGAAGACCTCCCGACCTTGCGAGAACTCGAAGATCTGAAGCCGTCGGACCCGATCGCTGCCGAAGCGGAATCTGCTACAGAAGGCGACGATGACTCGGTCGTGATGCCCGAACCGCAATTGGTCGATGCAGACGTCTCGCTCGAGGATCTGGAGATCGCCGGTAAGCCGCACTGACGGACGCAGACGCTGACGCGCAGCGGCTGCAAAAGATCCTCGCAGCCGCCGGGCTCGGATCGCGGCGTGCCTGTGAATCATTGATTCGCGCGGGCCGCGTATCGATCAACGGTCGACGCGCAACGCTCGGCGAATCGGCCAACGCCGACCGCGACGAGATCGAGGTCGACGGCACCCCGATCCACCGCGAGGCGTTCGAATACTGGATCGTCCACAAGCCGAGCGGCGTACTGTCGACGGTGCGCGATACACGCGGTCGCGAGACCGTGCTCGACCTCGTGCCGGACCGCTCGGCTCGCGTCTACCCGGTCGGCCGGCTCGATCAGGACACCGAAGGGCTCGTGCTGCTGACCAACGACGGCGAGCTGACCCACCACATGCTGCATCCGTCCTTTGGCGCCGAGCGGGAGTACCGGGTGACGGCGCGCGGCCAGATCGATGTGGGCACACTGGTGCGCCTGGCCGAGGGAGTCGAACTCGAGGACGGCCTGACCGCACCCGCACAGGTCGACGATGTGGATTTCGATGCCGGTTCGAAGAGGACCGAGTTCAGCCTCACGCTGATCGAAGGCAAGAAGCGACAGATTCGTCGCGTCATGCAGGAACTGGGGCACCCTCTGATTCGTCTCGTTCGAGTTCGGATGGGTCCACTGCGACTCGGAAACCTGGCCGCGGGAGATTCGCGCCCCGCCACCGCGCGCGAACGCAGGGCCCTGCTCGAGCAGGTGCATCGCCGGCCCACCCCATCCGAGCGCAACTGAGCGCGCAAGCCCGTTCGTTTCGGTGCCTTTGTCGAAAGCGAGAATCGACTTCGCTTAATCTCCGTATCTTCTTGATTTTGCACGCCTTTCAGGCGTAGTATGCGTTGGTCTGGGAGTTGGGATCGTTGCTGCTGGGGTGGCTGTGAAAGCTGTGCTGGAAATGTTGGAGACGTGATGATCGACAAGACGACCTTCGGACCTCGAGGCTTCGCGTGGGGCGCCCGTGTTCGGGTGGCTGCGGGTATCAGTGTAGGGCTCGCGTTGCTCGTGCCATTTTCGGCCTCGGGCAGCATCACGGGGGTCTGTCCTGACGGGAGCATCTTCATCGTCCAGAGTGCCGGCGCGATCCCGTGTCGAGGCGCGAAGCAGGTCGATCCGAGCGATGTCCCGCCGCTGAAGCCGGAGTTTCTCCCGCGGCCCTATGGCTGGGAGGTCTTCAATCGGCGCAATGATCCGAACAATCCCTACAACCTGATCCAATCGGCTCCGATGGATGAACCGATCGTGCTGCGCGGGCGAGGCGCGCAACCCGTCGAGACCGAACGTGTGCCGGTGCGCTCCGAGTTCGTCAGCGAG
>JAJDAM010000423.1 GCA_029261905.1 Deltaproteobacteria bacterium | reverse complement strand
AGCGCGTAGCGCCCGCAAGCGCTTCACGGCGCGTTCGACACGCGCAGCGATCTCTCCGGTCTCTTCGTCACCGACCGATTCGGACAGCTTGGCTCCCGTGTGGGACAGGGCTCGCAAGGCATCCCAGCGTGCGATCACGTGCTTGGCGGAACAGGGAATCAGGTACAGCGCCGAGCGAAGCTCGGCTGTGGCGGACTCGAGCTCTTTGGCGAGAATGACTTCTTCTTCGCGCTTCAGCGTGCGAGTGCCACCAATTTCCTGGAAGTAGGATTCCAGCGGTCGTCGTTCACGACCCGGATCCAACTCGTCTGCAGCGACTGCCCGTGTTGCCCCGGCCGCAGCGGCCGAAGCTGCAGCGGCTGCGGCTACACCCTGGACGCCCGTTCCCGCAGCGGGCTCTGCCTTCTGCTGCTTCGGATCGTCGGTCGTTTTGGTTTCTTCTGCTTTCACAAATTCACCCTCGAATTCTCTGTGTGGTTCCCTGCGTGGTTCCTTGCATGGGTAGTCGGCGCTAGTAAGGTCCGATACCGCAGGGGGCGATCTGGTTTCACTTGTCCACAATCGGACGGTAGATTCAGCGCCATCAGTGGCCCGAACCGAACCTTTGGAGATTCCTGACCAATTCGCCGGGCCCGACTGCCCTGTGAGCTCGTCGGGCGCGAGACGAGTGATGCGGACGATCGACGGGACGGACGAGCAATTGGACGACGGAAGGCCACTAGATGTTTCGGGGGGCAACCAGTTAGCTCAGCATTTTGGACGTTCCCATCCGAAATTACCAGAGCATTTCTCGGAATTTTCCAGTGAGACCACACCCTTAGTGCAAGTAAGCGCGAAATTTTTCTATTGCCTCCAATGATTGGGTGATATTTGCCCCATTTTGATGTTCCTATCGGCTGTACAGGCTTGAATCCAAAGCTCGGTATGTAGTGGTTTGGGCCCGGTTAAAATGTCAGATGGGCTCAGCCGATGAGGTCTCCCGGCAACTACCCCTTCGGGGACGCCCCGCACACCAATTGAGTGGCTCCGGCGGGCGCCCAGGTAACGGGATTTCACCCGGAAACGAGAATTTTCCCCGGGCGCGGGGCTTGGTTACGGTGCGAAGGGCCAGACGATCGGGATCAGCAGAAGTGCAATCAATGCGCAAATCGCGTTGAGCGGTAGACCGGCGCGAACGAAATCCCCGAATCGGTAGCCACCGGGTCCATAGACGATCAGATGGGTCTGGTAGGTCACCGGTGACGCAAATGCGCAACATCCTGCAATCGCCACCGCCATCACGAAACCGCGCGCGTCGACGCCGACGAGGTGCGAGGTCTCGATCGCGATCGGGAACATCAGGGCGACGGCTGCATTGTGATGCAACAACTCCGACAGAATCAGCGTCGTCGTGTAGATGACGATCAACGTCGCGAGCGGGCCGAGATCCCCGGAAACGCTCGCAATCACGCTCGCGATCGCTGCGGCGGCCCCCGTTTTCTGCATCGCCAATGCAATCCCAAAACTCGCGCCGATCACGACCAGAATCGACCAATCGACGCTGCGGCGCGCCACCGTTCCCGAGATGCACCGCGTCACGATGAGCAATCCGGCCGCGAGGAAGGAGCCGATGGCAATCGGATAGAAGCCGAGGCTGGCAGCGAGCACCATCGCCAACAGGATCGCGATTGCCGCGCCCGCTCGGTCATAGCGAGGGGTTTCGGTGTCCGCGACCTCGCTGACCAGGTAGAAATCTGGACTGTTTCGGTGAGCGCGAAGGAAGCCGGGCGCTCCTTGGAGCAACAACGTGTCGCCGGCTTCGAGCACGATTTCCCCGATCTTGCCCGGGACGCGCTCGGCGTTTCGGTGTACGGCAATCACCGCGGCGTCGTAGACCGTCCGGAAGTTGGCGTCTCGAATGCTCCGATTGATCAGTGGAGAAGACGCCGAAACGACCGCCTCCACCAGGCGGTGTTGAGCCCGGGGTTGCACCGGGACCTCGTCGGCGGTTGCAGCCACGAGGCCGCGGAATCGCTGGAGTTCGACGATGGTCGAGATTACCCCGGCGAACACGAGTCGATCCGCAGAACGGATCACGTCTTCGGGTCCGACCGGTGTGATGATGCGTCCCTCGCGCTCGATCTCGACGAGGAACAATCCCGGTAGATGGCGCAGTCCGGCTTCCTCGACGGTTTGCTCGATCAGCTCGCAATGCTCTTCGACGATCATCGAGGCCGTGTACTCGCGTCTGCGTTCACCCAGCCCGTCGAATGCTTCCTTGTGTTGAGGCAGCAGGCGTGGAGCGACGAACTGCAGATAGGCCAGGCCCACGATCGCGATCGGGATGCCGACGGGAGCCAATTCGAAGAATCCCATCTCGGCCATTCCGCTATCGGTCATCAAGCCAGCGACCGTCAGCGTCGTACTCGTTCCAATGACAGTCGTCGTGCTCCCGAGAATCGACGAATAGCTGAGCGGGATCAGGAATCGGCTCGGCGAGAAACCGCGCCGGCGCGACCAATCGATCACCGTTGGAGTCATCATCGCGACGATCGGAGCGTTGTTCAAGAACGCCGACAACACTGCAACGGGTGAAGAGATGCGGGCCAAGCCGGTGGCCTCGCTGCGTGCAGATGACATCAGTCGTCCGACCGTCGCCTGGAGGGCACCGGTCTCACGCAATGCCGCGGACACGACGAACAACGCACCGATCGCCGCGAGTGCCGGATTCGCGAAACCGAGGAACGTCTCGACCGGCGAGAGAATTCCGAAAGCAGCAAGCGTGAACAGGCCGCCCATCATGATGATGTCGGGTCCGGCGAGTTCCCTCATCATTGCAACCAACGTGAGGAACACCACCACCAGCGTGAGCCAGCCCTGCCAATCCATCGAACGCGGCACGATACCCCAACATTCGCCACACTGTCTGCCAAATGAACAGCAGCGAATCGAAAGCGGCGTTGCCCCAGAAGAGCGGATCTTTGACAGAGGTCACGCCGTTCTCTGAAAAGGGCTTCTATCTGAGCGAGCTTCGCGGTCGTACGATTGCGCTCGCACTGCAATCTGCGACCGGCGACGAGCTGCGCTCACTCGCGAGCCTGCTCGACGAACTCGGCCAGAATCGCACCCGGGTCGTGATCGTGTGGGACGGCGGCATCCGCCTTCGCGACGTCACGCCCAGCGAGATCGAAGAAGCCACGGGGGCTCCCATCGAGCCGTTGGGTGCACTCGAATCGCTACCCGGACGTATCTGGCGTTTGCTCGGGTCGGCGACGACGGTGGTCGTGGCCGCAGGTGTGCAGGGCGAATTCGAATCGGAGTGCGCGAGTGTCGTCGGGCGCCTCGGGATTCGAAAACTGGTCTGGGTCGACCCGGCTGGTGGACTCGTGCACAGCGGCGGTGCGCGCGAGTCGTTCATCGACTCCGTTGAACTCCAGGAGCGCCTTCGGGACGGGCTGGTAGCGCCGTCGCGAGCGTCTTTGTTGGGAGTCGTGCAATCGCTGCTCGAGACGGGTGTCGCGGCGGTGAACTTGTGTCGAATCGACGGGGTAGCTGATGAGCTGTTCACGTATGACGGCTCCGGGACGCTGTTTACCGCGCAAGGCTATGTCGACGTCAGGAGCCTCGGG
>JAJDAM010000422.1 GCA_029261905.1 Deltaproteobacteria bacterium | reverse complement strand
CACACCGCGGACGCGATCGCGCCCACCGAAGGGGTGAGTGTCCAGGGCTGGTCGTTCAGGCAGGCGATCGGAACCATGATCGCCGTCGCCGCCCACATCACAGTCGCAGACGACACGAGCGCATCGAGAGTCGCGAGCCGCCGCGCGAGGATGGTATTGACCGCATAACAGACGGCACCCGCCAGGATGGCCCCTTGCCGAACGAACTGGCTCGACGCACCGCCGATTTCGGACAGCGCATCGGTGCCCGACAACACGACCAGCCCGCCGAACCCGATCACGAACCCGAGTGCAGATCGCGGCGTCATACGCTCGCCTGGAACGAAGACATGAGCGAGCAGCAATGTGACGAGCGGCATGACCCCCATCAGGATCCCGGTGATGCTGCTTTCGACGCGAACCTGCCCCCAACTGATCAACGTGAAGGGAAGTGCATTCCCGACCAAACCCATCAGCAGATAGTTGCGCCAGACACGCGCCGACCTGGGAAGGTGAAGCCCTCGGATTCGCGCGACAGCAGTCAGCACGCAGGCAGCGATCAACACCCGTGTCGCAACCAGCGTCGCGGGTGGGAGGCTCTCGAGTGTCAGCTTGATGAAGAGGAACGCGGTTCCCCACAATCCGACCAGCGCCAGCAGCAGCACCCAGTCGGATCGGGACCGCGACCCTGCCAGTCGCGCCATGCCGGCTGAGGGTAACCGGTCACCAATAGCCCACCACGGCGGAGGATCGTCGCTACCCTCCGCCATCGCATCGGCCGCAGGAGCCACTCGCGAGACGGGAGACGGACCATGTCGAAGGACGGACCATGTCGAAGAAGGTTGCACTGATAACGGGGATCACCGGCCAGGATGGCTCGTACCTTGCCGAGCTCTTGCTCGAAAAGGGCTACGACATCCACGGCATCGCCCGGAGGACCTCTCTGTTCAACCGAGAGCGAATCGAGGACACCCGCGCTCGTGCACGACAGGCCGGTAAGGTCTACGAACTCCACTACGGCGACATGGGCGACTCCAGCAGCCTGAATCGCATCATTTCGGAGACCCGTCCGGACGAGCTCTACCACCTGGCCGCGCAATCACACGTGGGCGTCTCGTTCGAGCAGCCCGAATACACCTGCGATGTGGATGCGACCGGGGTGCTTCGGCTGCTCGAGGGCATTCGCTGCAACAAACTCGACACGCGCTTCTATCAGGCGTCGACCTCCGAGCTGTACGGAAAAGTCCAGGAGGTGCCGCAGAGCGAAAACACTCCGTTCTATCCCCGCTCACCCTATGCGGTGGCGAAACTGTACGGCTATTGGATCGTGCGGAACTACCGCGAAGCGTACGGCATGCATGCGAGTAACGGGATCCTGTTCAACCACGAGTCCCCGCGGCGCGGCGAGAACTTCGTCACCCGCAAGATCACGCTCGGGCTGGCACGGGTGCGCGCGGGCCTTCAGCCCAAGGTGTCCATGGGCAACATCGACGCGCATCGCGATTGGGGTTATGCGGCGGACTTCGTGGACGCCATGTGGCGAATCTTGCAGCAACCCGAATCAGACGACTACGTGATCGCCACCGGAGAGATGCACAGCGTCCGCGAGTTCATCGAAGCCGCCGCACCGGTTGCGGGGTTCGACATTCAGTGGGAAGGATCGGGCCCCGAGGAAGTCGGCCGGGATGCCAAGACAGGCGCCGTCGTCGTTGACGTAGATCCGCGTTACTACCGCCCCGCCGAGGTCGAGCAACTGCAAGGCGACCCGAGCAAGGCCCGCAAAATCCTCGGATGGGAGCCTCGAGTGAGCTTCCCCGAATTGGTAGAACTGATGATGAAAGCCGACCTCGCCTCAGTATCGTAAGTAGTCTCGCTGAGGGAACCCTCGCTAGAGGTACCCGAGGGCCTTTAGCCGCTCTTCGTCTTGCTCGGTCAGCGGCGATGGGGTGCCGCGCGTTTCCGGCTCGAGCCCATCCGCCGCACAGCGCGCACGGTATGCGGCGAGCACCTCGCGCAGCCGCTGTAACTCGTCGGGCGCAGTCGCAGCGAGATCGCGCTGCTCGCCGGGATCATCGGTCAGGTCGTAGAGTTCTTCGCGAACCACCGGTGGCCACAGATCCAGCTGCGTCGCGTAGCCGCGCTTGCGCAACATGTCTCCGGCCTTTGCCGCGCGGCCGCGCTCGTCGGGCTCGAGCCAGCGATACACCACCGTGTACTTCCAGCCGTCCTCGGTCACGGACCGGAGCATGTTCTGCTCGCGAATCAACAGCTCCGCGATCAACGGCCTTTCGGCTGTGGCATTCGGATCCGCTAGCAGCGCCCGACCGTCGAGCGCATCGGGATCATGTGAGATCCCCAGTAGCGCGAACAGCGTCGGCAGCACATCCGCAGTCGAGGCGCGTATAGCGATGCGACGGGGATGCAGTGCAGATGGAGCCCAGAAAATCAGCGGCACACGCAGCGACTCCTCGTACAGCGTCCAACCGTGTTCGACGAAACCGTGCTCGAGGAATTCCTCACCGTGATCGGAGGTCACCACGAACAGCGTGTGGTCGAGCAGGTCGAGGTTTTCGGCGGCTGAAAAGACCGCCTCGATCGCCTCGTCGGTGTGCGAAATCTCGGCGTCGTAACGCAACACGAGATCTTCGAAGCGGGGCTCGCCCGGGCCGAAGCCACCCTCGAGCAGCTCTCGAAGGTGCAATCGAACCGTGGTGTACAGCCCCACCGGCTTCGGATAGGGGGTATCGGTGAAGCGAAGTTGGTTCGCCCTGGGCGGCATGTAGGGGCCGTGGGGATCCAGGTAATGGAGGTAGAGCGCAAAGGGTTCGGACTTGTGACGTTGCATGAAGTCGATCGCTCGGCTGGAAAGCTGCGGACCGGCCTGGCTGATCCCCCAGTTCGCCGCGAGGTGACGGACTTCTTCGAAACCGCGCGTGAAGCCAGGATCGGTGAGCATCACGGTGTTGCTGAAGAAACCCGTCCGATAATCGGCCGCAGTCAGCGATTCGCCCAGGACCGCCGCCTGGGGGGAGGGCGTGGCGCTCCATCCAACACTACCACCGCAAGTCGGAAGCCGTCCGGTCATCAATACGGCGACGGATTCTCGCGTGAACGAAGAGTTCGAGATCGCTCGCTCGAACAACACCCCTTCGGACGCGAGCCGATCGAGAAACGGAGAAGTCCGACGCCGGTAGCCGTAGCTCGACAGATGGTCCGCTCTCAACGTGTCGATGTTGATCAGCACCAGGTTGTAGTGGGCAAGAGAGTTCGAATCGCGTGGAGAATCGGCGACGGACTCGCCGACGACGCCTTCCGGCGAGGGTTGGCGTACTGCGCTCTCGACGTTTGCATCCTGTTGCTCACATCC
>JAJDAM010000421.1 GCA_029261905.1 Deltaproteobacteria bacterium | reverse complement strand
CGGCGCTATGCGATCAACGCCGACAAGATCCGCAACGAACTCGGCTGGCGCCCGAGTTTCGATCTCGACACGGGCCTCGCCGCCACGGTCCGCTGGTACATCGACAACCGCGAGTGGTGCGAGGCCGTGCAGTCAGGCAATTACCGACGAGAACGCCTCGGGACCGCCGTAAAAAACTGAATCAGCGCGTTTTTTTTCGTCCAGTCGAGCATTTTCCTCGGTCCCCGACGAGCCTGCCGGTCCCACATTCGGGAATTCCCATTTTCGGGATCGGGTGCGTCCGCCAGCGTTTGAATTGCATTGCATAGAACCTGCGCGGCACCGAATAGCCGTGCCCGTCCGACTCGTTCGATTTGGAGCTGCCCACCGATGGGCGCGCAGTGCATGTGAAGGCGGCCTGCAAGCTGCCCATCGCCTTCCGCCGGGCTTCCGCTGCCAATCCCGCTCTAGGGACTCCCAGCCGGCCCTCCGGACGAGCGACCCATGAGCGCCTCTCGCAGATAACCACTTGATTCCATTGCCAGTTCGAACTCAGAGACGGCTTGGCACGAAGCTTGGATAGGGATACCCGCAGAGGGAGCGCGGACGATTGCGCCCCCTGACCGATCTGGAATCGAGAGGGATGAATGCGACACCGACATACAGTTCTGTTCGTCGACGACGAAGTCAACATTCTGAAAGCACTACAGCGCCTGCTTCGCCAAGAGGACATGAACGTCGTCTGCGCGTCTCGCGGACAGGAAGCGCTCGAGATCCTCGAGAAGACACCGGCGCAAGTCGTCGTCACCGACCAACGAATGCCCGAGATGTCTGGCGTCGACCTGCTCTCCAACGTACGGGAGCGGCACCCCGACATCGTGCGGATGATGCTGACCGGCTACACGGAGATGAACGTGGCCGTCGAGGCCATCAACCGCGGGGAGATCTACCGGTTGATCACGAAGCCGTGGAATGACGACGAGCTGCGCGCCACGATTCGTCAGGCGTTCGAGCAATCGGATCTGAAGGATGAGATCAAGCGCCTGAATCAGGTGACACGCGAGCAGAACTTCAAACTCCAGGACATGAACCGCAACCTCGAAGGCAAAGTTCGCGAGCGAACCAAACAGCTGGCACAGAAGCATCACGAGCTTCGGACCGCGTATGTGCAGACGGTCGGTGCACTGGCCGAGGCCGTGGACGCGAAGGACACCTACACCCGCGGCCACTCCGAGCGGGTGGGCGTGTACGCAACCAAGATCGCGCGCGAAATGGGCTACTCCAAGGAATTCATCGAGCGCGTCTACATCGCCGGCTTGTTGCACGACGTCGGGAAGATCGGCGTTCGCGACTACGTGATCACCAAGCCCGATCGATTGACTCCGGAAGAATACGAAGAAATCAAGATGCACCCGGAGATCGGTGCGAAGATCCTCGAACCGGTCGACTTCCTGGCCGATATCGCTCCCTGCGTCCGCCATCACCACGAGTGGTTCGATGGCAGCAGCCGCGGCTATCCGGAGCGGCTGCTGGGCGACCAGATCCCGCTTCCGTCGCGGATCATCCTGGTGGCCGACACCGTCGAAGCCATGACCAGCGATCGTCCGTACCGCAAAGCGCTGTCACTCGATCGGGTCGTTTCGGAACTCAACAAGTTCGCGGGCAGCCAATTCGATCCGTCCTGCACGAGCGCGTTCCTGCGGCTGCTCGATCGCGAGGGGGAGAGCTTCATCAAGAGCGACCAGAAGTTCGACATCTATGAGTTCATCGAGGGCTAGGGATTGAGCACAAAATCCCCCGATGATTCACACAATGGCAGCAGCAACGGCAGGGAAACCGCCAGCATTCCGGGTCTGGCCAGTCTCCGATTCGACCCCGATGCCATTCTGCTGCGCGACCCCGGCTTGCTGCTCGACCGGAACTTCCTCGGCGCTCTGCACGCGGAACTGCTCGACGAACTCGAAGACTCCGAGGCCGACATCGCGCTGGTACAGATGGGATTTCTGCACGGTCTGCAGGATGCCTTCGACGCGATCGAAGGCGGATTCGAGCTGTGCGAAGGGTCCGGTTCGAACGCGGCTCCCGGGCCACTGATTGCGCCACCGTTGGCCATCCGTATGCGGGTCGAAGTGGGTGGCGACGGCAGCGCGGAGCAGGCTGCGTCGATCGCAGTGCGGGGTTCCTGGCCGGATCGCCACGAAGCCGCCGGCGTGCTCGAGACCCTGGGTCAACCGGATCGCGCGATCTGCTTCTTGAGCGCGGGATACACTTCCGGCTGGCTTTCGGGAACACTCGAGGCCGACATGCTCGCAGTCGAATCGAGCTGCAGTGCGCTGGGCGCGACCGGCTGCGATTTCATCGCGCACGAAGCGGCGGCATGGCGAGCCAACGGTGATGCCTCGGCCTGCGCCATGCTGGACGCGATGCCATTCGACGCGTTGCGCCACTTCGTCCGAATCAACGGAGAGGCCCTTCGCGACGCGACGACTGACTTTCGCGAGACCGACGAGAGATTCTCTCAGGTCCACTCCCGAGGCGAATCAGGCCAGCTCGAGTCGGTGGTTCACATCTGG